>NZ_JBEPSK010000006.1:0-216711 GCF_040548835.1 Mycetocola sp. 2940 | reverse complement strand
CGACATCGCCCAGCATCCGCTCCGAGAACCTCGGACTCATCTCGATCAACACCCTTCAATAATCAGGTGTTGCTCTAACCGTTAGAACCCGCGCGACGATACGGAGCTTTTGCGTCACCGGAAGGTACGGATGCTCCCACGCACGCCGTGAAGGTCACGCCGCGCGGACCTCGATCTCGCCGGGCACGCTGCCGTCGACGCCGAACACGAGCTTGCGGTTCGCGACCTTGTCGCTGAAGAACCGGTCGTGCGAGACCACGACGACCGCCCCGGGAAAGTGCACGAGAGCCCGTTCCATCACCTGGGTGCTGGGCATGTCGAGGTGGTTGGTGGGCTCGTCGAGGATGAGCACCGAGGCCCCGGACAGCAGGCACTGGGCCATCGCGACGCGGGCCCGCTGCCCGCCGGAGAGGTTGCCGATCCGCTGCTTGAGGTCCGCCTCCGAAAACTGGAACATCGACAGGAACCGGCCCACCGACTTGCGGGTCGCCGCGAAGGCGAGGCTGCCCGGCGCGGCATTGACCGCGTGGGTGATCGTGTCGTCGTCATCGAGGTCGGCGAGCATCTGGTTGTACGAGACGACACCGGAGCCCTTAGCCCACAGCGCTTCACCGGAGTCGGCTTTTTCCTCACCGGTGAGCACCCGGAGCAGCGTCGACTTGCCGCTTCCGTTCGCGCCGAGCACGACGATGCGGTTGCCGCGACGGATCTCGAACGTGAGGTCGGAGAACAGAACGTTGTCGCCGTAGGCCTTCGACAGCCCCGTCACCCGGCAGAGGATGTCCTTGACATGAAGGCCGCCGTAGATCTCGGTGATGATCTGGTCGACGGGGCGGGGAGCGCGTGACTTCTTGATCCCGGACAGTTTCTTGTCCAGTCCCCTACTCGCTGCCTTCGCGGCCGCCCGCCGGTCGGCGATGCCCTCGGCTTCGAAGGCCAGGAGCTCGGACTCGTGCACGAACTGCTGTTCGAGGGTCTTGAGCCGGAACTGCTTCTGCACCACATACTCGGCGAAGTTGCCCGGGTATTCGTGCAGGTGGAAGTTCTCAAGCTCGACGATGCGTGTGACAACGGAGTCGAGGAACGTACGGTCGTGCGAGACGATGATCGCCGCTCCGCGGAAGTCCCGGAACCATGCTTCGAGCCATTCGACGCCGGCGACGTCGAGAAAGTTGGTCGGTTCGTCGAGCAGCAGCACGTCGGGCCGCTCGAGCACGATCTTCGCGAGCGCGGCACGGTTGCGCCAACCACCGGACAGGTCGTCGATCGGGCAGGTGCGACGGGCCTCATCGAAGCCGAGACGGGTCAGCGCCTCGTCGATGCGGCGCGGATAGTCCCAGCCGTCGAGTCGATCCATCTCCTCGAACAGTTCTCCCTGGCGGCCGATCAGCGCATCGAGGTCCGCGGTGGGGTCGGCGGCGATGGCTGCGTCGATCGCCGCCAGTTCCGCTTCGACCGCGCGGATCTCGCCGAACACGTCGTTGAGGACCTCGCTGATCGTCGCGGTGCCGTCGAGTTCGGAGAACTGCGAGAAATACCCGATCCGGATGCCGTCGTCCAGCGTGAGTGTTCCGGCATCCGTCGCCACCTGCCCGAGGATCAGCTTGATCAGGGTTGTCTTTCCTGAGCCGTTGCGGCCGATCAGGCCGACGCGGTCACCGGTTTCCAGCCGGAAGAAGGCTTCCCGGAGCACCGGAGTGCTTTCGAATCGCACGCTGACGTCGTTCAGTCGGATCAGGCTCATGCCCGGGTTCTCCTCAAGGATCGTGTCGTTGAGGCGGGGGTTACCTGAACGCTGGAGCTTATCCACCGTAGCTGAACGACCTGTGCGGCCCGTCCTCGGCCTCAGTGGATGAACACCTTGAGCAGGATCATCGCCATCCCGAGCGTTGCGGTCCCGAGGCTGCTGAGCAGGCGCACCGGCCAGCTGTTTCCCCGCGCGGCGGCGACGTGGTAGCCGACCGCAGCGAGGATCGCGACGCCGAGCCATAGTGCGGTCCAGACTGCAAGGTCGTCGGGGATCGCCTCGAGCGCGCCCAACAGGAGCGCGATCGATGGCGGGATGGCGGCGGTGAGGAATCCGACCGAGCGGCGGAGCGCCCGCCGGATCGCCACGCGGAGCGACGTCTCGTCCCCTTCGACGGCGTGGTACCCGGCGACTGTTCCCGCGTAGACGTGAGCGATCCAGAAGACGAGGACGGTTCCGAGGACAAGCTGGAAGGTCTCCCACGAGCTGGCGCCGTATCCGCGGGAGACGACGATCATCCCGCTGACGAGCACGGTTCCGTAGACCGACTCCTCGGTGATGAACTCCAGTTTGGGTGTTGTCGTCACCCGTCCATTGTTACGCGGCCCCGGATCGTTCATCGCGTGCTCCGTCGACCGCATGGCGGGAGGATTTCTCGGATGATCCCTCCCATGAGCTTCCTCCGTGACCTGCCCCGCGACATACGAGGCGCTTTTCCGCCAGCGTTCCCCCGGATGCGGCTCACGATACCGATGGGAGGATGGTGCCGAATCATCCGGTGCGGGTGAGCGGCCCAGGAAGATGTCGGGACCGTGTGAGATAATTGACCCAGCCAAGCTTGCGGCTCCAGAACCTCCCACCCGTGTGGGAACGTCCTGTCCGCGCGCCCATGTCATCTGGCGCACGAGCGAGTCGTGCGCCTCGCCTTGGGACGACCGTCACCGGCGGAATGAATTCACGTTCACCCGGCCGGTGAAGTCGAGTGTGGCGCTTATTGCGCACCCGGAGGTACATCCCCATGCAGTTTTCTGAAGGCCAGACCGTCGTCTACCCACATCACGGCCCCGCCACCATCACCTCGATCTTCTCCCGAGTCGTCAAGGGCGTCGAGATCCAATACTTCAAGCTCGAAGTCCACGATTCAGGGCTGTCGGTCAGCGTCCCGGTCGCCAGTGCGGACAAGGTCGGCATGCGCGCGGTCCTCGACTCGACCGAAATGACCGCCCTGTTCGACGTGCTGCGCGCACCCACCCTCGACGAAGAGACCAAATGGTCCCGTCGGATGAAGGACAACCAGGAGAAGCTCAGGGTCGGCGACATCGTGACCGTGGCGAGTGTGGTTCGCGACCTCACGCGCCGCAACGACGACAAAGGCCTTTCCCTCGCGGAACGCGACCTGCTGCGCCACGCACAACGCCCGCTCGTCACCGAGATCGCTCTCGCACTGGGCGTCGACTACGACACAGCCGAGCGGGAACTCCACGAGGCGTTGACCGGCGACACGGCATCCGGTTCCTCAGCGGCAACCGCCGCCGCGTAAGCCTCGACGGCCGCGGTCGTCAGTGGGCGTCGTCGACGAGCTTCAGTCCGACGATGCACCCGATGAGCCCCAGCAGCAGGGCGATTTTGATCCACGAGACGCTCGCGTCGCCGGTGATCATCGACCACGCGACGGTCAGGGCAGCGCCGATGCCCACCCACACCGCATAGGCCGTGCCGATCGGTATGTCGCGCATCGCCCACGCAAGACCGCCCATGCTGACAACGAGCGCTCCACCGAATACCAGCGATGGCCAGAGCTTGGTGAGACCCTCTGATTTGCCCAGCGCCGTCGCCCAGACGGCCTCGAGCACACCGGACGCAAGAAGAATGATCCACGACATGACTGTTCGCTCCTGGCCAGTCTTGTCGCGTTCCGGGTACTGATCCCTCGTCCGGGGCCGCATCCCCGCAGCCTGCCTCGAGAATAGCAAAACCGCGCTTCACCGGCCCGTTTGCTCCGGACTTGCACAGGAACCGGGATGCCGTGCGCTCACGGCATCCGCTCGAAAGCGCTTCCTGTCCGCGGACGTCGGTGTCACGATGGACCCGAGCAACGAGCGAAGGCGGATGCGATGACCCTCGACGTGAGACCGGCCCACGAGTTCGATGACCTGGCAACGATGCTGGGACCGAAGAACCCGCAGTCGTCGGTGTGCTGGTGCCTGTCGTGGCGGTTGAGCTCGAAAGAGAATCGATCGCTGGCGGGGACCGCCCGTGCCGACAAGGTGAGGGAGCTGTGCGCCCGCGAGCTGGCGCCGGGAGTGCTCGCGTACCTCGACGGCGACCCGGTGGGCTGGGCGGGAATCGCTCCCCGGTCGGAGCTCCATCCAATTGAGAATTCCCGCAAGATCCCGCACCTCGACGACCTGCCGGTCTGGTCACTCTGGTGCATCCGGGTGCGGCCCGGATTCCGCAAACAAGGCGTCACCGAAGCGCTCATCGACGGTGCCGTCGATTACGCCCGCGCATCCGGAGCTCCTGTGGTCGAGAGTTATCCGGTCGACAACGAGGGAGAGCGGGTCGACCAGACCATGGCGTTCGTCGGCACGCGCAGCATGTTCGAACGCGCCGGTTTCACCAAAGCCGCCGACACCACCTCGGTGTCGGGCGGTTTTCCGCGCATCCTCATGCGTAGGATGCTCTCCTGACGCCGGCCGCTGCAACGCCAGGTGGGGGCTGACGCGTCGGCTCGCGCAGCATTACGGTGGGCTCATGAGTCCGACGAAGAGCCAGGCAGCGGTGCTGCAGATCGGCGACCGCGAGGTGCAGGTCTCGAACCCGGACAAGGTGGTCTTCCCCGGACCCGGCCTGACGAAACTCGACCTGGTCGAGTACTACCTGGCCGTTGCCGACGGGGCGCTTCGTGGCGTGGCCGGTCGGCCAATGGTCCTCAAACGGTTCGTGAAGGGTATCGACCAGGAGGCTTTCTTCCAGAAGCGAGCACCCGAGAAGCGCCCGGAGTGGATCGACACCGCCACGCTGCAGTACGCGTCGGGCAACTCAGCCGAAGAGGTCGTCGTCCGGGATGCCGCGTCGCTGGCCTGGGTGGTGAATCTCGGTTGCATCGACCTCAACCCCCACCCGGTCCGGGCGGACGATCTCGATCACCCGGACGAACTCAGGGTGGACCTCGACCCGATGCCGGGCGTGGACTGGCGCCAGATCGTCGACGTCGCCATGATCGCCCGGGAGGTCCTCTCCGATCACGGCCTCGTCGGCTGGCCGAAAACATCCGGTTCCCGCGGCATCCACATCTATGCCCGGATCGAGCCACGCTGGGACTTCCGACAGGTGCGGCTGGCCGCTGAGACGCTCGCCCGGGAGGTCGAACGCCGCGCTCCAGGCCTCGCTACAGCGAAATGGTGGAAGGAAGAGCGGGGCGAGAGCGTCTTCGTCGATTTCAACCAGAACGCGAAGGACCGCACCGTCGCGTCGGCGTACTCGGTCCGCCCTCTTCCAGATGCTCGGGTGTCCACGCCGCTCGACTGGGACGAGGTGCCCGGATGCCGTCCGGAGCAGTTCACGGTCCGCACGGTGATCGAGCGATTCGCGGAACGCGGCGACGCGGCATCCGGAATCGACGACGCCGTCGGCGGCCTCGACGCCTTGCTCGCTCTCGCCGAAGAACTGGGCCCCGCCGAGAAGCCGCCGAAGTCGTCCGACGGATCGGGTCGCCGCACCTCGACAATGCCGCTCATCGAGATCGCCCGTGCGAAAACGAAGCCTGAGGCGCTGGCCGGTCTGGAGCGGTGGAAGTCCAGGCATCCGGACGTCGTGACCCTCCTTGAGCCGGCCGATGTGCTCGTCGACGGGATGCGGGGCTCCAGCTCTCTCTGGTATCGGATCCGGGTGAACCTCCAGCACGTACCGGAGAAGGTGCGGCCGGAACAGGCAGAACTCGAGGTCGATTACGACCCGTGGGCGGGGAAGAGCCCGTCGGCATCGTGAGGACGTTCGGGCCCGGTCCGGGCAGTACATGTCACACCATTCGAGTGATGCGCGAGCCGCCAACGGGAATGTAGCTTCTGACGAATCCGAGAAAGGAATCGACATGAGCACCGTGACCAGAACTCGATGGGTCGGCTGGGCGAAATTCGCCGGGGTGATCCTCCTCCTCAGCGGCCTCTTCAACCTCGTCCAGGCGATCGTCGCGCTGGTCGGGCCCAACACCTATTGGGCGGTGGGGGGCGATTCGTTGTGGCTGCTCGATCTGACCGGCTGGGGATGGTGGAACCTCATCGTTGGGGTGCTCCTCGTCATCACGGCGGGTTCGCTCGTCGCCGGGCAGGCCTGGGCGCGGGTCGTCGCCATCATTCTGGCCGCCGCCAGCGCGCTCGGTTCGCTCATCACCCTCCCAGCGCAACCGTGGTGGTCGTTGATCATCATCGCGATCGATGTCCTGATCATTTATGCGCTGATCGTTCATGGGAAAGAACTGCGCATAGCTGAGTGAAGATCGTGGCGACGCCGCGACGGAAGGAGAATCGCATGTCCGGTCGCATCCACATCGACCATTTCACGACACTCGACGGAGTCGCCCAGGCGCCCGGCGGCCCTGAGGAAGACAGCGAAGGCGGTTTCGCGTTCGGTGGCTGGCAGGCGCCCCTGATCGACGACACCGTCGGCGCGCAGGTAGACGAGGGCATCCAGACCATGGACGCCCTGCTACTCGGACGGCGCACCTACGACATCTTCGCCTCGTACTGGCCGTATCAACTCGATGGGCCGGAGGCCGAGATCGCCCGCAAATTCGACGCGATCCCCAAGTACGTCGCGTCGCGGGGCACGCCGGACCTCGCCTGGCGCGACTCACACCTGCTCGGCAGCGACCTCGTCGCGGAGGTGTCGGCGCTCCGCGAGCGGCACCAGGAGATCCACGTGATCGGCAGCATCGAGTTCTCCCGGGCGCTCGTCGTCGACGGCCTGTTCGACCAGCTGAACCTGTGGGTGTACCCGATCGTGGTCGGGCCGGGCAAACGCCTGTTTCCCGACGACGGGCCACCGGCGTCCCTCGAGTTGCTCGGCGCTGGCGCTGTTTCCGAGAAGGGCGCCGTGCTGCTGCGCTACGGGTGGAAGGGTCCCGTTCCGGAGACGGGTGACATGACCTGACTGCTTCGTGACGGCGTTCGCTATGCTGACGGCATGACGGCGCCGCAGATCTATCTCAGCTTTCCCGGCACGGCCCGCGAGGCGCTCAGCTTCTACGCGGATGTCTTCGGCGGAGAGCTTTCGTTGCATACGAACGAGGACTTCGGCCGGAGCGACGGCTCGCCGGATGCCATTGCTCACGGCGTGCTCACCGGCGTCGTCGCCCTCGCGGGATCGGACGCAGCGGCAGGCGAAAAGCCTGTGCGGTTTGAGGGTTTGATGCTCTCCCTGTTGGGAACCGCCGTCCCGGAGGTCCTCCACGACTGGTTCGATCAACTCGCCGTCGGGGGCGTCGTCGTGGATCCTCTCGCCCCGAAGCCGTGGGGCGCGTCGGATGGCCAGGTCATCGACCGCCACGGCCTGCACTGGCTCATCGGATACGAACCCGAGTGACCCGCAACCGCGAGTTGCTACGTTTGTGGCGGTGTGACCGCGATCGCACCCCTGCACGTTCAGCATCTCGCGGGGGCGGTTGACGGTCGCCTGTGCCTGAGTAGCATGACCGCATGTCCGGTCGCATCGTTGCACGCACACTGTCCGCCGCCGCACTGGGTGCGCTCCTGATCGTTTCAGGAACACCCGCGGTCTTCGCCGCCCCGCAGGCGCCGCCCGGCAACTTCGAGGAGGTCATCGGGCTGCCCAACGGGTTCCAGCCCGAGGGGATCACGATCGGGCCCGGTGGCACTGGCTACGTCGGCTCGCTCGCCAACGGCGACGTGTACGTCTTCGATGCGCGAACGGGCGAGGAGATCAGGACGCTCGACGGCCCCGGCACACCATCCGTTGGCCTGAAGATCGACAAGCGGGGCCGGCTCTTCGTCGCGGGCGGCGACACCGGGGAGGGTCGGGTCGTGGATGCCGTCACCGGCGAACTCCTCCGGAATTACACCTTTCACAGTGAGCCGACGTTCATCAATGATGTCGTCGTCACGCGTGACGCTGCCTGGTTCACCGACAGCCAGCAGGCACAGCTCTACAAGGTTCCGCTCGGACCCGGCGGTGCACTTCCGGCGGAGAATGCGTTCGAGGTCGTCGCCCTGACGGGTGACTGGGAGCAGGCGGTGGGATTCAACGCCAACGGTATCGCCGAGACCCCCGACCATCAGGCGCTTCTCGTGATCCAGTCGTCCACGGGACTCCTGTACCGCGTGGATCCCCAGAGCGGCGTCGCCACGATCGTGGACCTGGGCGGTGCATTGCTCACCAACGGCGACGGGCTGCTCGTCGTCGGGCGCACGTTGTACGTCGCCCAGAACTTCTTGAACACGGTCGCCGTCGTCCGCCTCGACCCGGCCGGCACCAGTGGCGAACTCGTCGACGAAATCACTGACACCGACTTCCAGATCCCGACGACGATCGCGAGGTTCGGCAGCGGCCTCTACCTGCCGAACGCGCGCTTCGACACGGAGCCGACGCCGGACACGGAGTACTCCGTGGTGCGCATCGACCGGTGACCACCCGCGCGAGATGCTGGGGTTGCAGGGTTGCGACGCCCCTGCACCACCGCAAAGACAGCAAGTGGTGTGGTTGTGAGGGTCTACGTGATGGCGTACACGCGTGATGATGCGTGATCGTCGTGGACAGCCGGCTTGAGCGAGCGCAATTCCGCCAGCTGCGTGATGAGGTCGACCCGTTGCGTATCGGACGGCACGAAGGAGCCGTCGTGCATCTGCTCGGTGACGTACCGGATGGCGATGTTCGTCTTTGTCAGCACCAGCCGGAGAGAGCCCAGGACCGGCCGCAGGGCGTCTACGCCGCGCGTCCCACCCCCAAGTCCTCCGTAGCTGACGAAGCCGACTGGCTTGCCCACCCACTCGTGGTAAAGAAAATCGATGGCGTTCTTGAGAGCGGGCGAAAAGCTCCGGTTGCACTCGGGCGTGACGAAAAGGAAAGCGTCAGCGGCCTGAACCCTGGCACTCCAGAGCCAGGTGTGCCGTTTGGTGTACTGCTGGTCCCTCGGATGCCCCGGCTCATCCATGAACGGAAGGTTCAATTCGGCGAGGTCGACGAAGTCGATTTCGATATCAGTGGCCTCGGTCACCAGTTCGTGTACCCACAGGGCGACGGAAAGGCCGACACGCTGTGGCCTCACGCTGCCGAGGATGATCATGAGTTTCATCGGCGCTACCGGTGACTGAACTGGTGCTGAGTCGAACATGGGGATCGCTCCTTCTCTCGCGCTGCCGGTGAACTCGGTTCCTGCTTTCGAGTCGTAGACACAAGCTCCCAGAGGTTCCTCAAGGACGCGCCAAGATCCGCGAAATTTTGTCCCAATGTCTGCTGCGATGCAACGCCGGTTGCTGGATGTGCGGTAGTTCCGGTGCGTGCGCACCCGTCAAAGGCAGCGCCTCGCGGGGCTAGACGTTGAAGCGGAACTCCACCACGTCTCCATCAGCCATGACGTAGTCCTTGCCCTCCATACGGGCCTTGCCTTTGGCCCGAGCCTCAGCGACGGAACCCGTCTCGACGAGGTCGTCGAACGAGATGACCTCGGCCTTGATGAAGCCGCGCTCGAAGTCCGTGTGGATGACACCGGCCGCCTGTGGCGCCTTCGCCCCCTTCGGGATGGTCCAGGCGCGAGATTCCTTCGGTCCTGCCGTGAGGTAGGTCTGCAGGCCGAGTGTGTCGAATCCGACGCGCGCGAGCTGGTCGAGCCCTGACTCGGCCTGGCCGGTCGAGGCGAGGAGCTCGGCGGCGTCTTCGGGGTCGAGATCGATAAGTTCGGATTCGAGCTTCGCGTCGAGGAAGATCGCCTTCGCCGGCGCCACCAGAGCGGCCAGTTCGGCCAGCTTGACGTCGTCCTGCAGCACGCCCTCGTCGATGTTGAAGACGTAGATGAACGGCTTCGAGGTGAGCAGTCCCAGTTCACGGATCGGCTCGAGGTCGAGCCCTGAGCTGGAGAGCGGCTTGCCGGTGTCGAGATATTCCTTCGCGGCCAGAGCGGTGTTCAACACGATCGGGTCGAGCTTCTTGCCCTTGACCTCTTTCTCGAAGCGCGACTGCGCCTTCTCGAGGGTCTCCAGGTCGGCGAGGATCAGTTCCGTGTTGATGGTCTCCATGTCGCCGGCCGGGTCGACGGCACCGTCGACGTGGATGACGTCTTCGTCGGAGAATCCGCGAATGACCTGCGCGATGGCATCCGCTTCTCGGATGTTGGCGAGGAACTTGTTGCCGAGCCCCTCCCCCTCGCTGGCGCCGCGCACGATCCCGGCGATGTCGACGAACGACACGGCCGCAGGCAGGATGCGTTCGCTGCCGAAGATCCCTGCCAGCACGCCGAGGCGCGCGTCGGGCAGGTTCACCACACCGATGTTCGGTTCGATCGTCGCAAACGGGTAGTTTGCCGCGAGCACCGAGTTCTTGGTGAGTGCGTTGAAAAGGGTTGACTTGCCGACGTTAGGGAGACCGACGATACCGATAGTTAGAGCCACGAGGGTCTATCGTACCGGGCCGACCTCCGAGGACTCTGCGTCGAGCGCAATCGGCGACGCCGGAGCGACGCGCCCGGTCCGCGGTGGACGACTGGTCAGCCAGACACCGGCGATGACGAGGGCTCCGCCGAGAACCTGCACGAGCGTGATCGGCGTGCCCATCGCAAGCGCCATCAGCGCCGTGAACACCGGCATGAGGTTGAGGTAGATCCCCGCCCGCCCGGCGCCGATCTTCTTCACCGAGATGTTCCAGAGCATCAGGCTCAGTACCGAGGGGAACAGCCCGATGTACAGCACGCCCCACCAGCCGGCGCTGTCGAGGGTGATCGGGCCGCCGATCAGCAGCGTCACCGGTGCGAGGACGGCGGCAGCGAACACCGACTGAACGGCGGCGGATGTCACGGGTCCCGTCTTCAGCGTCCGTCCGAGAATCGTGTACACGGTCCACACCATGACCGCACCGAGCATCCACAACCCGCCGACGTTGTACTCGGTGGTGAACACCTCGAGCAGTTTGCCGTTGGTGAGAATGAGGAACACGCCGACGAGGGAGGTGACCAGCCCGAGGCTGCTGGTTCGTCGAATCCGCTCGCGAATCAGAAGGGCGGCGACCACGGCGATGAGGACCGGGTTCGTTGCCCCGACGAGCGCAGCGTTCAGTGCCGTGGTGTGCGCGAGGGCCTGGTAGCTGAACAGACAGAAGCCGATGAGGCCGAACGCGGCCTGCAGCAGGTGCATCGGCCACTCGCGGAGGGCGGCACGCCAGTCCGGCTTCTCGATCAGCACGGCGAGCACCACGAGGAACGGTGCGGCGATGGCCCAGCGGATTGCGGTGAGCTGGAGCGGGCTGATCCCACCGGCGAGGAGGTTGCCGACGACGTAGTTGCCTGACCAGAACAGGTTCGCCAACACGAGAAAGAGGTAGACGCGCCACGAAGCCATTACTCGATCGTATCGAGCGGCGCGGGCGCTTCGTGCACCCGTTCGGGCGTTCGAGGGACGCAAACCGCTGTTAAACCCGCAAAGAGGGATCAGAGCGGTTTGAGTCCCTCGAACGCTGCGGGGTGGTTCGCACACGAGCGGTGTCGGCGGTCACTGTCACACTGATTCCATGGACCCTCTCCTGACCCTCCTGCTCGGAGTTCTCCTCGGCGCCCTCGTCGGCGCCCTGGCCACGCTTGTCGTCGTCCGGCGGCGGCAGTACGGATCGGATACCGTCGACCCCGTGGTCGTGGCACGGCACGAATCAGAGCTGGCGCGACTGCGCGCGTCGGAGGCTGAGCGGCATGCGCAACTCGCCGAACTCCTGGCACGCGCCGAGACTCGCGCGGATGCCCTGCAGGACAGGATCGACGCCCAACGCGACCAGTACCAGGACCTCGTGGAACGGCACCGCCGCGAACGCGATGACGAGGCCGAGCGGGCCCGTTCCGAAAGCCGTGTGCTGCAGGCGCTTGCACCGGTGCGGGAGAGCCTGCAGGAGATGCAGCACAAGGTCACTGAACTGGAGACCCAGCGCACCAGGCAGCACGGCGAGCTGGCACAGCAGTTGCGAAGCGCAACCGAATCCGAGGAGAGGCTCCGTTCCACAGCCGAGTCGCTCGCGTCAGCCCTCAACAACAACTCGACCCGTGGCGTGTGGGGCGAAACGCAGCTGCGCAGTGTCGTAGAGGCGGCCGGCCTGCTCGAGCGGGTGAACTTCGATGTGCAGTCGAGCATCACCTCCGACAGCGGTGCAGGGCGGCCCGACATGGTCGTCTACCTCCCCGGCGGCAAGAGCATCGCCGTGGACGCCAAGGTGCCGTTCAGTTCGTACATCGAGGCAAGCGCGATCCCGCTGACGGCATCCGCACCCGAGCTGGCCCGTCGCGCCCAGCTCATGAAAGCGCACGTGAAGGCCGTTCGTGACCACGTGATCGCGCTGGGCAGCAAAACGTACTGGGACGGCCTCGATGCCAGCCCCGAGATGGTCATCGCGTTCATCCCGAGCGAGTCGCTGGTGTCGAGCGCCCTTGAGGCCGACCCCACCATCATGGAGTTCGCGTTCAGCAAGCGCGTCGCGCTGTCCTCCCCCGTGACCCTCTGGTCGGTGCTGAAAACCGTGGCCTTCAGCTGGCAGCAGGATGTCGTCTCCCAGGAGGCGAAGACCCTGTTCGACCTCAGCCGCGAGCTCTACGGCCGGCTCGCCACCATGGCCGGACACATCGACAAGCTCGGGCGATCGGTGAAAGCGACGGTCACCGACTACAACCGGTTCGTCGGCTCACTGGAACGCCAGGTGCTTCCATCGGCTCGCAAACTCAACGTGCTCGACGAGTCGAAGACGATCCCGGCGCTCACCGCGCTGGAGGAGACCGCACGTGACCTCGCCGCCGTGGAACTGGTCTCAGAAATCGACACCGAACGGCTCGCGGCAGGCGGCGATGCGGGCCAGGAGAGTTTGATCACGCGTGAGATCCGGGAGCGCGCGGGCAGCTGACCGCGCGCTTGGCCCTGCGCAACGAGCAGCATCCGTCATCGCACGCTGCGAAGACGAAAAGGGTCGACACTCACAAGGAGTGTCGACCCTTTTGTCGGTTCAGACCTGAGACGCGCCTAGAGCCACTTCTCCGCGAGGTGCTCAGCCACGATGCGACGCATCGTTCCCGACTTCGACCGGAGCACGACGCTCTCGGTGCGGATGATCGACCCGAACCGCCGCACGCCGTCGACGAGCCCTCCATCGGTCACACCGGTCGCCACGAAGAACGTGTTGTCGCTGGCGACGAGCTCATCGGCCTCGTAGACGTAATCCA
Organism: Mycetocola sp. 2940; assembly: GCF_040548835.1. Lineage (NCBI taxonomy): Bacteria > Bacillati > Actinomycetota > Actinomycetes > Micrococcales > Microbacteriaceae > Mycetocola > Mycetocola sp. 2940. Next base: position 203,548 of record NZ_JBEPSK010000006.1, on the reverse strand, counting down.
TCTTGAGTCCGGCATCGATGCCCCGCTGTCGTTCCACGTCGTCCTTAGGCGCCATGATGCCCTGAATCAGCCCGCCGAGCGCCTTCACGGCACACGCGGTCACGATGCCCTCGGGGCTGCCGCCGATGCCGACGCACATGTCGATGCGGGTGGTCTCGCGTACGGCGTTGATGCCACCGGCCACGTCGCCGTCGAGCATCAACCGGGTCCCAGCACCCGCTGCGCGGATCTCGTCGATCAGCTGTGCGTGCCGCGGGCGGTCGAGGACGGCGATGGTCATGTCGCCGACGCCCTTGCCCTTCGCTCTCGCCAGGGCACGGATGTTCTCACCGATCGGCTTGCGGATGTCGACGACGCCGATGCCCTCGTGACCGGTGACGAGCTTGTCCATGTAGAACACGCTGGATGCGTCGAGCATGGTTCCGCGGTCAGACACGGCAATCACCGAGAGCGCGTTCTGGCGGCCGGCCGCGGTGAGGCTCGTGCCGTCGATCGGGTCGACGGCGATGTCGCAGGCAGGGCCACGACCGTTTCCGACGCGCTCGCCGTTGTACAGCATGGGGGCTTCGTCCTTCTCGCCCTCACCGATCACGACGACACCATCGAAGTTCACCGTGCCGAGGAAGGCCCGCATGGCGTCGACGGCGGCACCGTCGGCAGCAAGCTTGTCGCCGCGTCCGATGTACGGCGTGGCCCGGATGGCCGCAGCCTCGGTCGCCCGCACGAGTTCGAGGGCGAGGTTGCGGTCGGGGTGGGCGAGGAGGGAGGAGGAATCGGGGGTCACAATGGTCCTTAATCGGAAACGGTGGTTGCGATGGCGGGTTCGCTGTTGACCTGTCCAGCCTACCGGCGCGGGAACGCCAGGACTCCTTACATGAACGGACGTGTGCTCACCTCGCGGTCCGGGCGGTGGTGCGCCGCACCACGATTCCCGGCCCGGCGCTCCACGATGACGTGATGACATGCGAGCCGTGGACGCGCACACCAGGCAGAACCCGCCCGGCTTCGATCCGGCAGTCGGTGATCGCGGTGAGGAACAGCCAGGCGTCGCCGGTGCACAGCTCCGCGAGGGTGAGTACCCGCCCCGTTTCGAGCCCGGCGAGCCGCACCCGCCCTGCCTCCCGACGGCTCTGGGGAGCGAGGCGCGCCTGCATGTGGCCGCCGAGGGCGCGAACCGCTGCGGCGGTGAGAACTCCCTCCGGTGCTCCCCCGATGCCCACAAGCAGATCGATGGCGGTGCCTGACTGCGCGGCAAGCAGGCACCGCTCCACGTCGCCGTCAGCGAAGAGATCGACCTGCGCGCCGGCGGTCCGGGCCGCCGACACGAACGTGTCGTTGCGCGGACGGTCCTGCACGGCGACGACCAGGTCTCCCACCGCGACGCCGCGGGCAGCGGCAAGCCGTGCCAGGTTCTCGGCGAGGGGCGCGCCCAGATCGAGCGACGCACCGGTGGCATCCGTCACCAGCTTCTCCATGTAGTGAGCCGGGCCGATGTCGAACAGCGTGCCACGTTCGGCCACCGCGAGCACCGCGACCGACCCGGGCAGGTTCTCGGCGGCGAGCCGGGTGCCGTCGACAGGGTCGACGGCGATATCCACGCCAGGCCCGGTGCCGGTGCCGAACCGTTCGCCGAGGTGGAGCATGGGGGCTTCGTCCTTTTCCCCTTCACCGACCAGCACGAGTCCGTCGACCTCGATGCCGGCGAGGGCTTCGCGCAGGGCGACGACGGCGACACGGTCCACCTCGATCTTCTTGCCCGAGCCGAGCAGATCGAGAGTGGCGACGGCGGCGCTCCGGGTGGCGCGGGCGAAACCCTCGAGGACGTCGGCGGGCAGGCTGGGGGAAGTCACCCTCCAATCCTGCCCTGTTCACGCGGCTCCTCCGTTCGGGAGCCGCTCGCTACACTGAACCTCGAAAGACATTCCCATCTTGTCAAGGAGAAGATATGCCCGTCGCAACCCCAGAGCAGTACGCAGAAATGCTCGACACCGCAAAGGCGAAGGGTTTCGCCTACCCCGCGTTCAACGTGTCGAGTTCTCAGACCATCAACGCGGTACTCCAGGGACTGACCGAAGCCGGCTCAGACGGGATCATCCAGGTCACCACGGGCGGTGCCGACTACTTCGCCGGCCACACCGTGAAGAACCGCGCGGCAGGGGCCATCGCCTTCGCGAAGTTCGCCACCGAGGTCGCGAAGAACTATCCGATCACGGTCGCGCTCCACACCGACCACTGCCCGAAGGACGCCCTCGACGGCTTCGTGATGCCGCTCATCGCCGCGTCCGAAGAAGAGGTCAAGGCCGGCCGCAACCCGCTCTTCCAGTCGCACATGTGGGACGGATCAGCCGTTCCCCTCGACGAGAACCTCGAGATCGCCCAAGACATGATCAAGCGCACCCGTGCGATCAACGCCATTCTCGAGGTCGAGATCGGTGTTGTCGGCGGCGAGGAAGACGGTGTCAGCCACGACATCAACGAGCACCTCTACACGACCCTCGACGACGCGATCGCCACCGTCGAAGCCCTCGGGCTCGGCGACAACGGCCGTTACATGGCCGCACTGACCTTCGGCAACGTGCACGGTGTCTACGCACCGGGCAACGTGAAGCTCAAGCCGGAACTGCTCAAGGAGATCCAGGACGGCATCGCCGCCAAGTATGGAACCGGCCCGAAGCCTCTGGACCTCGTCTTCCACGGCGGATCCGGCTCGACCGACGCCGAGATCGCCGAAGCCGTCGCGAACGGCGTCGTCAAGATGAACATCGACACCGACACGCAGTACGCCTACACCCGCGCGATCGCCGACTACATGCTGAAGAACTACGCCGGTGTGCTCAAGGTCGACGGTGACGTCGGCAACAAGAAGCTCTACGACCCCCGCGCCTGGGGCAAGGTTGCCGAGTCGGCGATGGCCGCCCGCGTCGTCGAATCGACCCGCCAGCTCGGTTCAGCGGGCCACTCGCGCGGCTGAGCCACCGGCGCGCACACGAAAGACGGATGCCCCGACCAGCGCGGTCGGGGCATCCGTCTTTCTCGTGTGGGCGGGGTTCAGAGCCGGTCAGTTCATCTGGTTCATGTACTCGGTGAACGCAGGATCGCCGACCATCGCGAATGCGACGCAGGCGAAGACGACGACATTGCCGAGAACGCCGAAGACGAGGGGAATCCACCAGGCTTTGCGTCCGCGGCGGAGGGCGCGCATCGACAGCCAGAGGGCGGCTACCCACAGCGCCACGGCGAGGATGAGGGCGGTCCAGCCCAGCGCCGAGCCGAGGGCGAAGGAGGTGTAATCCTCGAGTCCGAGCTGCGCGAACGCCGTGTCGATCGCTGTCGGCAGGTCGACGAGGGCGGACATCGACAGAAGGATCGTCAGCAGGCCGATCCCGAGCAGAGTCATCGTCGCCACCCGGTCACCACTCGGGCCCGCCGGCACGGCCTGGGTTCGCGGAGACCCCTGCACGCTGATGTGACTGGTCGGAGACTCCTTCGACGCGACAGGCATCGACTCGGTGTCGTCGAGCGGAACCTTGATCGCTTTCTTCTGCTCCTCGGGCGTCGCGTATTCGCCGAACTGGGGCCGGGGTCGCTGGGCGTCGCTCATGGCCGGTTCCTTCCGCCGAGCGCCCGTTTGTCCTTGGCACCCTTCAGGTTGGTGCGGAGTTCCTTGGGCAGGGAGAACATCAGGTCCTCCTCGGCCGTCTTCACTTCCTGGACGTCGCGATAACCGGCCGAGGCCAGGCTCTCGAGGACTTCGGTCACGAGAACCTCCGGTACGGAGGCCCCGCTGGTCACGCCGACGGTTTCGACGCCGTCGACCCACTCTTGCTTGATCTCGCTGGCGTAGTCCACCCGGTAGGCGGCCTTGGCGCCGTACTCGAGTGCCACCTCCACGAGGCGGACCGAGTTGGACGAGTTCGCGGATCCGACCACGATCACGAGGTCTGCGTCCTGTGCGACCTTCTTGATCGCGACCTGGCGGTTCTGGGTGGCGTAGCAGATGTCGTCGCTGGGCGGGTCCTGCAGGTTCGGGAACCGGGCACGGAGCCGGCGGACCGTCTCCATGGTCTCGTCGACGCTCAGCGTCGTCTGCGACAGCCAGACCACCTTGTTCGGGTCCTTCACCTGGACGGTGTCGGCTTCGTCCGGGCTTCCGACCAGCGTCGTGTGTTCGGGCGCTTCACCGGCCGTGCCTTCGACTTCTTCATGGCCTTCATGGCCGATGAGGAGGATCTCGAAATCGTCACGGGCGAACCTCACGGCCTCACGGTGCACCTTCGTCACCAGCGGGCAGGTGGCGTCGATGGCCTGCAGACCCCGGTCGGCGGCCGCATTCACCACGGCGGGCGACACCCCGTGCGCACTGAAGACGATGTGAGCTCCTTCGGGGACCTCGTCGACCTCCTCGACGAAGATCGCGCCCTTGCTCTCCAGCTCCGATACGACATGGATGTTGTGGACGATCTGCTTGCGCACGTACACCGGCGAACCGTAGTGCTCGAGCGCCTTCTCGACAGCGATGACGGCACGGTCCACACCGGCGCAGTAGCCACGGGGCGCAGCTAACAGCACCCGCTTATGTCCGACCACCGGGGTATCCTTGAGCCTCGAACGCACGCCGGGAATCCTCGGCATGGGCAGGCTGATTGTTGCGTCACTCACGTGCCAATTCTAGGGCGCTGCCTCTGTGCGCATGCTGGACGACGAGAAGGAGCGCAAACGGATGCCGGATTCCCCCGCCACAGCAGAGAATCCCTGGCCGGTGAGCCTGCTCGGTGTCAAGATCCGGGACTACATCGACCGCCTCGGCTCGGTGTGGGTCGAAGGAGAACTCGCCCAGTGGGGCACCTCCGCCGGCAACGTCTACGGCAAGCTCAAGGACCTCAACGGCGAGGCCACGGTGAGCTTCACCATCTGGTCGTCGGTCAAGGCGCGGATCCCGGAGGACCTCAAGCACGGCGACCGGGTCGTCGCGCTGATCAAACCCAACTACTGGGTCAAGGGCGGCACGCTCACCATGCAGGTGCTGCAGATGAAGCATGTCGGCCTCGGCGACCTGCTCGAACGGCTGGAGCGGCTCCGCACCCAGCTCGCCGGCGAGGGCCTGTTCGACCTCTCCCGCAAGAAACGGCTCCCGTTCCTCCCCCACTGCATCGGCCTCGTCACCGGTAAGGACTCCGACGCTGAGAAGGACGTCCTCCGCAACGCCCAGCTGCGATGGCCGGCGGTGGACTTCCGCGTCGTGCACGCCTCGGTGCAGGGCGACCGCACCGTACCCGAGGTCATCTCCGCCATCAAACGGCTCGACGGCGATCCCGACGTCGACGTGATCATCGTGGCGCGCGGCGGCGGTGACTTCCAGAACCTCCTCGGCTTCAGCGACGAACGGCTTGTCCGGGCCGCCGCCGCCTGCACCACCCCGCTGGTCAGCGCCATCGGCCACGAAGCCGACCGACCGCTCCTCGACGATGTCGCCGACCTGCGAGCCTCAACCCCGACGGATGCCGCCAAGCGCGTCGTTCCGGATGTTACGGAGGAGCTGCATCGCGTCCACCAGGCCCGTGCCCGCCTGGGTACTCGTCTGGCCACCTACCTCCACACCGAGACCGCGCGGATCGGACAACTGCGCTCGCGTCCCGCACTGGCTTCGGCCACCTGGATTGTCGACACGCGGGCTGAAGAGCTGACCCGGTATGTCGCCCGCGGCACCGAACTGGTCGAGCGCATCCTCGAACGATCGACCCGCGAGACCGCCGACCTGCGTTCGCATCTGCGCGCGCTCTCCCCGCAGCGCACCCTCGACCGGGGCTACGCGATCGCGCAGGACGCCGACGGCCACGTAATCCGTTCGGCCCCCGAAGCTCCCGCGGGCACCCCGTTCACCCTCACCCTTGCGGCCGGCCGGATCGCAGCTCACTCCGACGGCCCGCAGGGTGAGGCGTTCGCCGACCCCAGATAGGATTGGACCATGCCAGAAACCCGCGAGGTCGCCAGCCTCAGCTACGAAGACGCACGGGATGAACTCATCCGTGTCGTCTCCGAACTCGAGCAGGGAGCCCCGACCCTGGAACAGTCCCTCGCCCTGTGGGAGCGCGGTGAAGCGCTGGCCCGCCGCTGCGAGGACTGGTTGATCGGGGCGAAGGCCCGCCTCGACGCCGCACGCGCAGCCACCCAATCGAGCGAGGCGCGACCAGCCGAATGAGTTCCCGTCGCCCGCCGCGAGTCGTCGCCGAACTCGGCCGCCCCGAAACTCCCCAGGAGACAGCCGACCGCAAAGCCGAGAACTCTCGCAATTACCGCAAACGCAAGACGATCAACAACCTCGTCTACTCTCTGCTGGTCTGCGTCGGCCTCGTCCTCATCATCGCGCTGGCCGTGCCCCGGGCCGACAACTCCCTTGTCGCCGAGGTCGATTACGGTGCCGTCGCCACGCAGGCGCAGATGTCGTCGGACCAGGTCCTCGCGAACCCGGAACTGCCAGGCAGCTGGAGTTCGAACCGTGCTGAGACCGACAGGTCCGGCGGGGTGTCCTCCTGGAACATCGGCCTGATCACGCCGTCGAAGGAGTACATCGGCATCAGCCAGGGCTTCGACGCCAACGAGACCTGGGTTTCCCAGCAGCTGCGCCAGACGACGGCCTCGTCGACGGTCGCCGTCGACGGTGTCGAGTGGACGGTCTACGACAATCGCGGGCGCGAGGATGTCGGCAACATGGAGTACGCGCTGACCACGGAGGCCGGTGCGTCGACCTTCATCGTGTTCGGAACCGCGACCGACGAGGAGTTCCTGACCGTGGCATCCGCCCTGGCTGACCAGGTGCTGGCCAACTCGAGAAATGGGAGCGAATGATGCCCACGTTACGCCCAAGCAAGGCCTGGTCGGTCATGATGCGCGGAAACGCGCGATTCGTCGCCGGTGAGCCGCATCACCCGCGCCAGGACGTGGAACGACGGGAATCGCTCGCCCTCAAACAGCAGCCCGACGTCGTGCTGTTCGGCTGCTCCGATTCCCGCCTCGCCGCGGAGATCATCTTCGACAAGGGGCTCGGCGACCTGTTCGTCGTCCGGAATGCCGGCCAGGTCATCTCCGGATCGGTGGTCGGGTCGCTCGAGTACGCCGTCGGCGTCCTGCACGTTCCGCTCATCGTCGTGCTCGGCCACGACCAGTGCGGGGCCGTTCGCGCCGCGATCGATTCGCTCGCACCGGATGCCACCCCGTTGCCGCCGCACATCGACAGCCTGATCCAGCAGATCACGCCGGCGGTGATCCGCGTGGCGAAGGCGCGCAACATCAATCCGTGGGAGGCCGACCCGCTCGACGTCGGCCGGGAGCACCTTCGCCACACCGTTGCCGAGTTGCTTGAGCGGTCGGAAATGATCAGCGACGCCGTCGCCGCCGGGATCCTCGGTATCGTCGGAGCGAACTACAAACTGCTCGAGGGCACCGCGGTGCCCGACATCATTCTCGGAAATCTCGAAACCACGCCCACCGGCGCAATGTAGCGCCACCACCCCCAGGAGAAGATCAACCGTGTCAGACACAGCTCAGTACCGCATCGAACACGACACGATGGGAGAGGTCCGCGTGCCGGCAGCGGCGCTGTACAGCGCCCAGACCCAGCGTGCCGTTGAGAACTTCCCGATCTCCGGTGCCGGGCTCGAGTCGGCGCAGATCGCGTCTCTCGCGAGGATCAAGAAGGCAGCGGCGGCCGCGAACGCGCAGCTCGGAGTGCTCGACACGGCGATCGCCGAGGCGATCGGCGCTGCAGCCGACGACGTCATCTCCGGCCGTCACGACGACCAGTTCCCCATCGACGTGTACCAGACCGGATCCGGCACCTCCTCGAACATGAACATGAACGAGGTGCTCGCCAGCCTCGCCTCGACCCGCCTCGGCTCTCCCGTCCACCCCAACGACCACGTGAACTGCTCACAGTCGTCGAACGACGTGTTCCCGACGTCGGTGCACATCGCGGTGACGAGCGCGCTCATCGATGACCTGATCCCGGCCCTCGACCACCTGGCCGTGTCGCTCGAAGCCAAGGCCGACCTGTGGAAGACCGCCGTGAAGTCCGGCCGCACCCACCTGATGGATGCCACCCCGGTCACCCTAGGGCAGGAATTCGGCGGCTACGCCCGCCAGGTCCGCCTCGGCATCGAGCGGGTCAGGTCGGCACTCCCCCGCGTCGCCGAAGTTCCCCTCGGCGGCACCGCCGTCGGCACCGGCATCAACACCCCGTCCGGTTTCCCGCAGCTCGTCATCCGGCTGCTCGTCGAGGACACCGAGCTGCCGATCACCGAAGCGGCCGACCATTTCGAGGCGCAGGCCAACCGCGACGGCCTGGTCGAGGCATCCGGTGCGCTCCGCACCATCGCCGTGAGCCTCACCAAGATCTGCAACGACCTCCGCTGGATGGGCTCAGGCCCGAACACCGGTCTCGGCGAACTGAACATCCCCGACCTCCAGCCCGGTTCGTCGATCATGCCGGGCAAGGTCAACCCGGTCATCCCCGAGGCCGTGCTCATGGTCTGCTCACGGGTCATCGGCAACGATGCCACGATCGCCTGGAGCGGAGCATCGGGTTCGTTCGAACTCAACGTGCAGATCCCCGTCATGGGCACGGCGCTGCTCGAATCGATCCGCCTGCTCTCGAACGCGAGCCGGGTTCTCGCCGACAAGACCGTCGACGGGCTGGAAGCGAACCTCGACCGCGCCGCCGCCCTGGCCGGGATGTCACCGTCGATCGTGACGCCGCTGAACAAGATCATCGGCTACGAGAAGGCGGCGAAGATCGCCAAGCACTCGGTCGCTGAGGGCATCACCGTGCGCGAGGCCGTGATCGACCTGGGCTTCGTCGAACGCGGCGACATCACCGTCGAGCAGCTCGACAGCGCACTTGACCTGCTGTCGATGACGCACCCCGGCTAGCCCCGGAACTGCCCGGTTGAGCGGTGGCTGCGCGCCGTGCGCGGTCACGAAGGGTCGAGCGCACCTTGCTCGGTCGGTAATGGTCGGACTTCCGCTGGGAGTCCAGCCGTTATCGACCGAGCAACGACCCGGGCACCGCCGAAGCAGCTACCAGCGGTCGTGCACCGCGTTCTTGATGTCGGCCTCGTAGATGCTCTCGACGGCGTCGAGGTAGGCGGCCGGAAGCGGTCCCGTCAGGCCTGCTGCCGCGTTGGACTGCGCCTGGGCGATGGATCGCGCGCCGGGGATGACGCTCGTCACGCCGTCCTGCTGCGTGACCCAGGCGATGGCGGCCTGGGCCGGCGTCAGCCCCTCCGGGACGTAGGTCGCGAGTTCTTCCGCCGCGCGGACACCGGTGGAGAAATCGACCCCGGCGAAGGTCTCGCCGACGTCGAAGTGGCTTCCGTCGCGGTTGAACGTGCGGTGGTCGTCGGGAGCGAACTCCGTTGTCGGGGTGTACCGCCCGCTGAGCAGCCCCGACGCGAGAGGCACGCGGGCGATGATTCCCACTCCCGCCTCCCGGGCGGCGGGCAGCACTTGTTCGAGTGGCTTCAGTCGGAACGCGTTGAGAATGATCTGCACACTCGCCGTGCCGGGACGGGCGATCGCGGCCAGGGCCTCCTCGCACGTCTCGACGCTGACCCCGTAGTTCGCCATCACACCCTCGGCGACGAGGGCGTCGAGAGCGTCATACACGGTGTCCAGCAGGAACACGGGCGTCGGTGGGCAATGCAGCTGCACCAGGTCGAGCCGGTCGACCCCCAGGTTCCGGCGTGACCGGTCCGTCCACTCGCGGAACTTCGCCAGCCTGAAGTTGGCCGGGTTCTGGGCCTCCCGGCGACCCATCTTGGTGGCGACGAAGACCTCGGTGCCCGGGTTTGCGGCGAGAAACTGCCCGATGATCTGTTCGCTCCGACCGTCGCCGTAGACATCGGCGGTGTCGAAGAAGCTGACGCCCGAGTCCACGGCGGCGTCGAGCACGGCGAGGGCCTCGGTCTCCGAGACAGCACCCCAGTCCGCCCCGAGTTGCCAGGTACCCAGGCCGACGATCGAGACGGGGCGGCCGGTACGACCGAGTATGCGCTCTTCCATTGCACCAGCCTAGGCTGTCGCCGCCCCCTCCCGGCGGCTGTGTCTGGATTGCATCGGGGTACGTCTACGCAATCCGAAGCCGATACCGTCACACGGATGCCGCCGGGGCAAGGGCGACAGCGACCCAGAACCCGGCGAGCAGGAACGGCCCGAACGGAATGCGCGCGTTCCTCCCACCCACGTGCCGCACGAGGACGAGGATGCCGGCGATTCCCCCGAAAAGGAACGCCAGCGCGAGCCCGATCAGCGGCTGCCCCGGCCCGATCGAGCCGAGGCACAGCCCGAGCACACCGGCCAGCTTGACGTCGCCCATCCCCATTCCGCCGCCGAGGTTGAGCACGAGGAAGAAGAGGAACCACGCCGCACCTGCCGCGAGTGGGAGGACCGGCGGAATGCCGGTGAGAACGCCGTGGAACGCGACCCCGGCCAGCGCGATCGGATACCCGGGAAGCACCAGCCGGTTGGGCAGGCGGTGGCTGTCGACGTCGATGCGGACGAGTTCCGCCGTCACCGCCGCGAGGTACAGAAGTCCGAGCAGGAGTGGGCTCGGGCCCACCGCGACGACGGCGAGCACACCGAGCACGGCGGCCGCGGACAGGTCGTGGGCGAGGTGCGAACGCCGCCCGGCATCCACTCTCTCCGTCTCCGCGCCGATCGCCATGGCGACACGCTAGCCGGGCTGCGCAACCCTGCACGGGTTATCCACAGCCCGGCCGGGCGGGTCAGGCGAGTTCGTTCCCCTCCAGCAGTTCGGTCACGAGTGCGGCGATCGAACTGCGCTCGGAACGAGTCAGGGTGATGTGCCCGAACAGGTCGTGACCCTTGAGCGTCTCGATGACCGAGGCGACCCCGTCGTGACGCCCCACCCGCAGGTTGTCGCGCTGGGCCACGTCGTGCGTCAGGATCACCCGGGAGTTCTGGCCGATCCGGGAGAGCACGGTGAGGAGGACGTTGCGTTCCAGCGATTGTGCCTCATCGACGATGACGTACGCGTCGTGGAGCGAGCGCCCGCGGATGTGGGTCAGCGGCAGCACCTCGAGGATGTTGCGTTCGATCACCTCGTCGAGGACGTTCTGCGACACGACCGAGCCGAGCGTGTCGAAGACGGCCTGGCCCCAGGGGTTCATCTTCTCGCCCTGATCGCCGGGCAGGTAACCGAGCTCCTGGCCGCCGACTGCGTACAGGGGCCGGAACACCATGATCTTGCGGTGCTGCTGGCGCTCGAGCACGGCTTCGAGTCCCGCGCAGAGAGCGAGCGCGGACTTCCCCGTTCCGGCTCGACCTCCCAGCGAAACGATGCCGACCTCGGGGTCGAGGAGCAGGTCGATCGCCAGCCGCTGCTCGGCGCTTCTGCCGTGCAGTCCGAAGACGTCGCGGTCGCCGCGGACGAGTTTGAACTCCCGCTTGCCGGTGACCCGGCCGAGGGCGGAACCCCGATCGGAGTGGATGACGAGGCCGGTGTTGATCGGGAGGCCTTCGACGTCCGTGGACAGGCCGACCTCCGTCTCGTACAGGTCGCTCATCTCGTTGGCGGAGACGCTGATCGACGACATCCCCGTCCAGCCGGAGTCGATGGCCTGCTCGGCGCGGTACTCCTCTGCCGAAAGGCCGATGGATGCCGCCTTCACCCTCAGCGGCAGGTCCTTCGAGACCACCGTGACCGCGAGTCCGTCGTTGGCCAGGTTGAGGGCAACGGCGAGGATCCGGGAGTCGTTGTCGCCGAGTTGCAGCCCGTTCGGGAGCACCGACATGTTGGAGTGGTTGAGTTCGACGCGCAGCGATCCACCCTCACCCACCGGCACCGGGAAGTCCAGCCTCTCGTGCTCGAGTCGCAGCTCGTCGAGCAGGCGGAGGGCCTGCCGGGCGAAGTACCCGATCTCGGGGTCGTGACGTTTCTTCTCGAGCTCCGAGATCACGACGACGGGAATGACGACGGCGTGCTCGGCGAACCGGAAAAGCGCCTTCGGGTCAGACAACAAAACCGAGGTATCCAAAACATAGGTACGCTCGGTTGTCTTCTGAGGTGCTGGTTGTGAAGTTGTGTTCTCTGCTTGCCCTTCGGTGTTGTGCTGCAGTGCGTGGGTACGTGTCGCGGTCATTGCCACTCCCAGCCGAACCTGTCGGTTCGGTTCTCCAGCGAGTGCGGCCACGTACGTTCCGAGTCGAACTTATGTGGCCGTCTCGACCAGGCGCCGTGCCTGGTACTTCAGACGTTACGACGACCTCATTCCGGGATCAAACACGACACGCTGGGTTGACATTGCAGACAGGTAAACATTTGCTGATCGTCAGCCGTGAGCCCTAGTAGGCGATGGCCGTCGAGAACGAGACGAACGAGTCTCGGAGCATCCCGAGCGTCTCGCTCGTCGTGCCGGCATGCACGCTGAGGCGGATGCGGTTCTGCCGGAGAGTGGTGGTGACCCCGTGGTTGTGGAGGGAGGCGACGAGCAGGGCGACCTGGTCGTCGGGCGGGTCAAGGATCACGATCCCGGCGCGCTCGTGGGCGGCACGGGGCGACGCCACCGAGATCCCGAACTCGTCGGCGAGTTCCAGCGCCTCGCCGACCCGGTCGCTCACCGTGGCCTCGATCTCCGCGATGCCGACGGAGCCGATCTCCTCGAGCGCGGCGGCGAGCCGTGCTTCGGCGGAGTAGTCGGGGTTCGCCACGCTGTAGGCGCGAGCCGACCTCGACGGCGGAGGAACGGCATCCCACGGCTCGTCGTCGTCGGTGCCGGTGTAGCCGCTGACGACGGGAACGAGGTGATCCAGGGCGCGGTCGCTGAGTGCGAGGAAACCGGTTCCCCAACCCGCACGGACCCATTTCTGGCCCCCGGATGCGATGACGTCGGCGACCTCGTACGGCGCGTCGACCACGCCGAATCCCTGGATCGCGTCGACGATGAGCAGCCGCTCGCCGATCACCTGCCGGATGCCGTCGAGGTCGGCCAGGTAGCCGGTGCGGGTGTCGACGAGGCTCACAGCGACGGCGGTGATCGCCGGCGTCAGCTGCTGTTTGATCGTGTGCGGGGTGACCCGGCCGTGGTCGGTCTCCAGCCAGGTCGGAACGAGGACCTGCATCGATTCGGCGGCACGGGAGGCGGCAACGGTGAGACTCGGGAAGTCTCCTGCGGAGAGGAGCAGACCTCCGGTCATGCTGAACATCGCGTGCATGAGCCCCATACTCGTGTTCGGCTGGCTCACGATGTTCTCAGGGGCGAAGCCGACGAGGGATGCCACCGCCGTGCGCATGCGTTCGTCCTGGCCCAGCAGCGCGTCCACCGCTCCGTACCGCGCCCGCCCGAGCAGGTCCACCTGCAGACGCAGCTCGTCCTGCACCACGGCGGCGAGGGGACCGAGCCGGCCGTAGTCGAGGTAGCCGGTTTCCTCACCGAAGCCACGGAGGTACTCGTCGATCCCGGTCATGGTTCTCCCTCAGCCGCCGTAGCGGCGCTGCCTTCTTGAAAAGTCACGGAGTGCGCGCAGAAAGTCGACCTCGCGGAGGTCTGGTCCGAGCGCTTCGACGAAATAGAACTCGCTGTGCGCGCTCTGCCAGAGCATGAAGTCGCTGAGGCGCTGCTCGCCCGAGGTGCGGATGAGAAGATCCGGGTCGGGCTGTCCGCTGGTGTAAAGGTGCTCGCCGATGAGGTCGGGGGTGAGTAACTCGGCGAGGGAGTCGAGGCTGCCGCCGGTCAGGTGGTGTTTCTCGACGATGCTCCGCATCGCGTGGACGATCTCGGTGCGCCCGCCGTAGCCGACGGCGAGGTTGATGTGGAGGCCGTTCTTCTGTGCGGTGCGGGATTCGGCGGCGTCGAGCGCGGCGATCAGCGGTTGCGGCAGTCCGGTCGTCGAGCCGACGCGTTTGACCCGCCAGTTCCGGTAGTGCGACAGCTCCTCGGCGAGGTCCGCGATGATCTCGATCAGGTCATGCAGTTCGTCGGTCGACCGCGAGCTGAGGTTGTCGCTGGAGAGAAGGTAGAGGGTGACCACCTTGATGCCGAGATCGTCGCACCACTCGAGGAACTCGCGCATCTTCGCGGCGCCGGCACGGTGACCGTGGGCGGCCGTCTCGTAGCCGAGCTGCTTCGCCCACCGACGGTTCCCGTCGATGATCATGGCGACGTGGTGCGGCAGAGGTCCGGAACTGAGGCCGCGACGCAGGCGCTTCTGGTACAGGTTGTAGAGAAACCCGGGCCCTGGCTTCGACTGGCTGTTCTTCACACCGTTACGTTAGTGCAGTTTCACGAATGGGGTGCCGCGTATCCTGTGATCTATGCCCCTGTCGCCTTCCCCTCGCGAGCGCCCGATCCGAGCCGGGAAAACCGGTCCCGCCGGGCTGGATATCGATGCCGCCGTCGCCCGCGACGACGCCGAGGGTCCTGACCTTCCGAACATCCCGCTCCTTGACGACACGATCGCGCGACCCGAGGACAGCAAACCGACCTGGCGCGGCTGGATTCACGCCGGCACCTTCCCGCTCACCATCGTCGGCGGCATCATCCTCGTGACGCTGGCCCAGGGGGCGCCGGCGAAGTGGAGCACGGCGGTGTTCGCCCTGAGCTCCCTCCTTCTCTTCGGCATCTCGGCGCTGTACCACCGGATCAACTGGTCACCGCGTTCGAAGATCCTGCTCAAACGGATGGACCACGCGAACATCTTCCTGCTGATCGCGGGCAGTTACACCCCCGTCGCCGTCCTCGCCCTTCCGCCGGAGAAAGGGAGCCTCCTGCTCGCCCTCGTGTGGGGAGGCACCCTCGTCGGAATCGTCTTCCGGATGTTCTGGTTGCACGCCCCCCGCTGGCTCTACGTGTTCCTCTACATCGCACTGGGCTGGGCCGCCGTGATGTACCTCTTCGATATTTTCCGGGTGAATCCGGAGACCATGACGCTCATCATCGTCGGTGGCCTGTTCTACACGGGCGGCGCGGTCGTCTATGCGCTGAAGCGGCCGAACCCGTTCCCCGGCCACTTCGGATTCCACGAGATCTTCCACGTCTGCACCGTGCTCGCGTTCCTCTGCCACTGGACCGGCATCCTGCTGCTCGCGGTCGACCCGGCCTACAATCTCGGCTGAGCAGATCAGTCCATCCGGGTGAGCACGAACACCGGGATTTCGCGGTTCGTCTTCTTTTGGTAGCCGGCGTATGGGGGGAACGCCTCGACGGCGCGCTGCCACCAGACCGCCTTCTCGTCGCCCGTCACCTCCCGGGCGGTGTAGTCGTGCTTCTCGGTTCTGTCCTGCAATTCCACATGCGGATTCGCCCGGACGTTGTAGAACCAGACCGGATGTTTCGGTGCGCCACCCAGGGATGCCACGACGGCGTACTCGCCCCCGTGCTCGACGCGCATCAATGCGGTCTTGCGCAGCTTGCCGGTCTTCGCTCCGACGGTTGTGAGGACCACGACCGGGCGGCCCTGGAGCGTCGTCCCCTCCGTCCCGCCTGAACTCTCGTACAGGTCCACCTGCTTGCGGGCCCAGTTCGCTTTCCCTGGCGCGTACTCGCCTTCCAACGGCATGTGTCCTCCTGCTGCAGAGCGACCTTCGCCTCCGACCGGATCAGTGTAGTGTCGCGGACCGCGCGTGCATACCATGGGCAGCGTGGGCGATTTCGCTGGAGACGTGAGAACCGAGGTTCTCGTTGTGGGGGCAGGCCCGACCGGCCTGCTGCTCGCCGCGGTGCTCACGAGGTTGGGGGTGGACGTCGTTCTTACCGACGGCAAATCGGGCCCCACGCGGGAGTCGCGGGCGCTCGTCCTGCAGGCGCGCACGATGGAGATCCTCGACCAGCTCGATATCGTCGAACCCGTTTTGGCAGAGACGACGACAGCCACGGCCGCCTGCCCCGGCTTCGAGAGGACCTCCTTCGGCAGGGTCCCGATCGGGCGGATCGGTGCCGGTGTGTCACCCTTCCCCGGCCTGCACGTGCTCGAGCAGTCCAGGACGGAGAGCATCCTCGTCGACCAGCTGGATCGGCTCGGGGGCACGGTGCTGTGGGATCACCCGCTCGCCGGCCTGACCACGCCCGTCGAGGGTCACTCGGCTGTCGAGGCCGAGCTGAACGGCCCCGACGGCCCGCTGCTCGTCAGGGCACAGTACTGCGTGGGAACCGACGGGGCGTCGTCCCTCGTCCGCAAGCTCCGTGGCATCCCGTTCGAGGGAATCACCAATGAGCACACCTTCTACGTTGCTGACGCCCACGGTGTCACCGGCCTCGAACCCGAAGCCGTGAACATCAGGTTCGGAACGGATGACTTCCTCATCTCCTTCCCGATGGCACCAGGGGGGAACGACCGCCTGCTCGGCACGATCCGGTTATCAGACGTGCACGAGGTGGTGACCGAGGCCGCCGCACGCTCGAAGCTGTCGCACGTGTTCGGCGTGGACTACGACTCGGCGTCCTGGTTCTCGACCTACCGGATCTCGCATCGGGTCGCCGCCCGGTTCCGCGACGGACCGGTGTTCCTGGCCGGAGATGCCGGGCATGTGCATTCGCCGGTCGGCGCCCAGGGAATGAACACCGGCCTTCAGGACGCCCACAACCTCGGGCTGGCGCTCGCGTCGGTGCTCCGGAAGAACGCCGACCCATCAGCCCTGGACCGCTACGAGGCGGAACGCCGACCGGTGGCGCTCCGACTCGTGTCGACGACGGACCGCGCGTTCGGCATCGTCACCGGCGCCTCGGCCTTCTCTCGGTTCGTGCGGCGGCGGGCGAGCCGCGTGATCGTGCCGATCATCGTGGGTGTGGTCCCCCGCCTGCCCGGCGCCCGCCGTCTCTTCGAGTACCTGTCGCAGACGCGGATCCACTACTGGATGAGCGCCGAAGCGAAGGCGACCGGCCGCAGGGGGCGTGTCGTCGGCCGCCGGCTGTCGTGGACGGGCACGAACTTCGACGTCCTCCGGAGCCTCGACTGGCAAATACACGGGTACGGGGTCGTCGACCGGCGAGACGCCGTGCGGATCACCAGCGCCCTTCGCCTGCCCTTCCACCGTTTCCCGGCCGTGGGCTCGAGCAAACTCTCGCCGGGGCGGTTCTACCTGGTCCGCCCCGATGGGTTCGTGGCCGCCGAGGCGGCCGGAGGTGAGGCCATCGCGGTCTTCCGACGGGCGCTCTCCGAACACGGTGTCCGCCCCGAGCACTCCGGCATCGGTGCGGTGACCGGATGACCGCCGTCACGATCATCTCGCCGACCGAGGCCGACTGGCCGCGCGTCCGCGACCTCCGCCTCGAAATGCTGCGCGACACCCCGATCGCGTTTCTGGAGACGCTCGAGGCGGCTGAGGCGAACACCGAGGACGTCTGGCGGATGCGGGCGAATCGCGGCTCCGGCCCCGACAGCGTCCAGCTCGTGGCGGTGGATGCCTCGGGCTGGTGGGTGGGCACGATGAGCGGGCTCGTCGACCGTCTCGATGTCGGCGGGCCGTTGCTCGTGGGTGTGTACATCTCCCCGGCATTCCGCGGAAGGGACGCCGGCGTGGCCGATGCCCTCCTCGATGCGGTCGAGGACTGGGCGCGCGGCCACGGCAGCACGCTCACGTTGCACGTGCATGAGGACAACGAGCGCGCCATCGCCTTCTACCGGCGGCGCGGCTACGACCTCACCGGGCGGACGTTTCCATATAACCTCGACCCGACACGGAATGAGCTCGAGATGCGGCGCACCCTCGCCTGACCCGGCGTCAGAGCGGCTTGTCGCCCTGGTGCGGGTCGGCGGTGGGATCGGCCGCGGGTCCCTCGTCGCCTGCCGTGCGGTCGCGCTCGGCGAGCTCCGCCTGCAGGCGTTCGCTGATCTCCGCTTTGTGATTCACGCGGCGGATCCGTCGCTGCATGTCGAAAATGAGCAGGAACACGGCGGCGGCGAGAAGGGCGACGATGATGAACCCGGCCGGACCCGGCGTCACATCGTTGGGGTCGATCTCGAGCGACGGAGTGGGAGTCGGTGTCGTGGCCAGCCGCCACGCGGCATCCGTGACAGTGTTCCAGCTGGCGGCGATCATTCAGTGTCCTCGATTCCGGCGAACAGGTCGCTCTCTTGTGCGACGGGCGGCACGCTGCTGCGTGCCAGCTCGAAGTCCTCGTACGGCCAGGCCGTGCGTTGGAGGTCGTTCGACCAGAAGAAGAAGCTCGAGTCGGCGGCGACCTGGCTGGCGTGGGCCCGAAGGGCGGCGTCACGCACTTCGAAGAAGTTCCCCGAGGGCACGTGCGTCGTCGCCCGGGCCGGACGTTCCTTCATCCAGCTCACCATCTCGGCGAGCTGCTCGACGAGCGGCGAATCCGGCTCCTGCCGCAGCAGCTCGTCGAAGTTCGCCTTGACCCTGGCGTAGTTGAACACGTGGTCGTAATACAGCTTCGACACCTGCCACGCGGGACCGGCGTCCGGGTAGGCGGATGCGTCGGCAGCAGCCTCGAAGGCGGCGACCGAAACGTCATGGCAGCGCACGTGGTCGGGGTGCGGGTATCCGCCGTTCTCGTCGTACGTGACCATGACCTGCGGCCGGAACTCGCGCACGATCCGCACCAGCGGTTCTGCCGAGATGGTGACCGGGATGGCGGCGAACGAGTTGGGCGGAACACTGCCGTCCTCCCGACGCATACCGGAATCGGTATACCCGAGCCAGCGGTGCCGGATGTCAATGATCCGGGCGGCCTCGGCCATCTCCCGCCTGCGGAGGCCGGCGAGGTCCCTCTCCCCCAGCGTGCGTGCCTCGAGCTCGGGGTTGAGGATGTCGCCGCGCTCACCGCCGGTGCAGCTGACGACCATCACGTCGACGCCGAGGGAGCGGTAGTACGCGCTCGTCGCCGCTCCCTTGCTGGATTCGTCGTCCGGGTGCGCATGGACCGAGAGCAGTCGGAGTGTCACGTTTGGCATTCTTCCGGTGAGAGTACGGGGGCTGAGAAGCGATTAGCCTTGTCTGTACAGACTAACGTTCGCAGGATGAGGGTTGATGGTTTCGAACACCCAGCAGGACACTTCCGTCCTTGAGGAGCGATACGGGCGATCACCGCACGCGAAAGTGCGCCAGCGTCGCCTGGGCTGGATTGTCGGTGGCGCGTTCGCGCTCGTCTTCTGCGCCTGGGTGGTCTGGGCAGCGCTCGACATGGTGGGCCCCGCAGCCCTCGAAGTGAGGGACACGGCGCATGTCGTGGTCGACGAGCGCACGGTCACGGTCACTTTTGAGTTGTCGGTCGCGACCGGCACTCCCAGCTACTGCGCCGTGCAGGCCCTCAACGACACCTTCGCTGTCGTGGGCTGGAAAGTCGTGGAGATCCCGCCGTCGGGTCAACGAACGCGCACCTTCACTGAGACTGTGAGGACCACGGAGCTCGCCTCAACGGGTTTGATTTATCGCTGCTGGCTGGCATAAGCTCATCTGATACCCGAAAGGCCGGGTCGATGTGATACGCCCTGACGCCCTCGTCAGGGCGTCCGTTTATGTAAGGAGTTCGCCATGGCTGTTGAAACTCAGGTCACGTTCCTGACGCAGGACGCCTACGACCGACTCACCGACGAGCTTGAGAAGCTGTCCACCGTGGGACGCGAAGAGATCGCCAAGAAGATCGAATCGGCTCGCGAAGAGGGCGACCTCAAGGAGAACGGCGGCTACCACGCTGCGAAGGACGAGCAGGGCAAGCAGGAAGCGCGCATCCGCACGCTGACCCAGCTGCTCCGGGATGCCACGGTGGGCGTCGCCCCTGAGAGTCACGGGGTCGTCGAGTCCGGGACCGTCATCACCGCCACCGTTGCGGGCGGCGAAGAGGTCTTTCTCCTCGGCAACCGCGAGATCGCCGCTAACTCGGACCTTGACGTCTACAGCGAACAGAGCCCCCTCGGCTCAGCGATCCTCGGCCTCAAGGTCGGCGCGAGCACCACGTACACCGCGCCCAACGGCAAGGAGATCGACGTGACGATCTCCAAGGTCGAGACCTACGCGGGCCAGTGACCCGATGAGAAACGGCCCGGCGAGATCCTCGCCGGGCCGTTTCTCGTTAACCGGTGTCAGTCCTCGACGATCTGCGGCTCATAACCGGCAGACCGCAACGTCTCCACCACCAGCTGGCGGTGCTCGAGTCCGCGGGTCTCGACGCTCAGTTCGAGTTCGACCTCGCCGATCTTGAGGCCGTGCCCGTGCCGCGTGTGAAGCACCTCGATCACGTTGGCGTTGGCCTGGGCGACGAGTTCCGCCGTTCGCGCGAGCTGACCGGGACGGTCGGGCAGCGGGATCCGCAGGGTGAGGTAACGGTCGGATGCTGCCAGGCCGTGGCTGATCACCCGCTGCATCAGGAGCGGGTCGATGTTGCCGCCGGAGAGAATCACGACGGTGGGACCGCTCGGCGCGACCAGGCCGGCGAGTATCGCCGCGACTCCGACGGCGCCGGCCGGTTCGACGACCAGCTTGGCGCGTTCCAGCAGAACGAGCAGCGCCTTGGCAATGTCGTCCTCCGAGACCGTCACGACGTCGTCAACGAGGTGGCGGATGATTTCGAAGTTGAGCACTCCCGGCTTGCCGACCGCGATCCCGTCGGCGATGGTGGCGAGCACGGGCACCTCGGTCGGCGTCCCTGCGACGAGCGAGGCGGGGTACGCGGCCGCGTTCGCCGCCTGCACCCCGATGACGCGGATCGTACGACCGGCGGCTTTCGCGCGCTGTTTCATGGCGGAGGCGACGCCGGCGATGAGGCCGCCGCCGCCGATCGGTACGATGACGGTCTCGACCTCGGGCACCGAGTCCCAGATCTCGAGGCCCAGCGTGCCCTGGCCGACGATCACATCCGCGTGATCGAACGGCGGGATGAAGATGGCGCCGGTCTCGTCGGCGTACTCGGCGGCGGCCAGCAGGGGCTCGGCGACGGTGTGGCCGTGCAGGATCACCTTGGCGCCGTACGCCTTCGTCGCCTGCAGCTTGGGCAGCGGCACACCGATCGGCATGAAAATGGTCGACGCTATACCGAGCTCTCGGGCGGCGAAGGCGACACCCTGGGCGTGGTTGCCGGCTGACGCCGCCACGACGCCGCGTGCCCGTTCCTGCTCGGTGAGCTGTGACATCCGGTTGTATGCCCCGCGGATTTTGTACGAACCGGTTCGCTGGAGGTTCTCGCATTTGAGGAACACGTCAGCACCGAGGAGTTCGGTGAGATACCGGGAACTTTCCATCGGAGTCTCCTGGGCGACCCGTGCGACCACGGTCCTTGCCGTCTCGAACTGGTCGAGGGTGGGATTGGACGTGGATTCATGCATTCGGTGTTCCCTTGGGCTCGATGGTCTTGACCTTCGCGGACTCGGCGGTTCTGCGCATGTGTCGTTCGGTTGGAACGGTGCTCCAGATCACGTCGCCGAGTATCAGCGGTGATGGCGGTCCGGCTGTTCGCCAGGCGCCGGATGAGATGTAGCGGAACACGACGTTGATCACCGCGGCGACGGGTACGGCAAACAGCGCACCGGGGATCCCGGCCAGCAAAGTTCCAGCCGCCACCACGAGGACCACGGCCAGCGGGTGTACCTTCACCGCGGCGCCCATGAGGAGCGGCTGCAGAACGTGACCCTCGATCTGCTGCACGAGCAGGACCACACCGAGCATCAGCAGCGCGATGAACCAGCCGTTGTAGACGAGGGCGATGAAGACAGCGACGCTGCCGGTGACGACGGCGCCGACGATGGGAACGAACGAGCCGAGGAAGACGAGAACACCGATCGGAATGGCCAGAGGGACCCCGAGCAGGAAGGCGCCGAGGCCGATGCCGACGGCGTCGATCGAGGCGACAAGGATCTGAGTGCGTGCGTAGTTCGTCAAGGTGAACCAGCCCGCTTTGCCCGCCCCGTCGATCGCGGGTTGCGCATTCCTGGGCATCAACCTGACGATCCAGTTCCAGATCCCGCGGCCGTCGATGAGCGCGAAGATCAGGCAGAACAGGGCAAGAAACAGCCCGGTGGCGACGTGGCCCAGGGTCGAACCGAGCGAGAGCGCACCGCTCAGCAGCGCCGAGCCGTCATTCTGGACTGTCGCGACGGCATCCGCGATGAAATCGTTGATCTGTGTCTCGGTCAGGTGCAGCGGCGACTGGAGTAACGCGGTCTTCAGCTCGCCGAACGACGCGGCGGTTCGCGCCTGGACCTCGCTGAAGTCGCGCGTGATCTGCCAGATCGCAAGCCAGAGCAGCCCGCCGACGGCGGCGAGCGTTCCGAGGATCCCGGTGGCGATCGCGAGCCCTCGTGGCCAGCGGTGCCGGGTGAGGAATTCGATGATCGGGGTGAGGAGCGCCGACACGAGCACCCCGATGAACAAGGGGATGACGATCAGCCGCAACTGGACGACGAGAAAGACGAGCACGGCGAGCGCTCCAGCGATCACCAGGAGGCGCCACGACCAGGCGCCCGCGATCCGGATTCCGCGGGGGACGTCGTCGTGCGTCTCCTTCACCGGTTCGGGGTCATCGACGGCGGAATCGGCGGGTCGGAACACGCGACCCCACCAGCCTTTCTCAGTCGATTTCTCCACCGGATCAGTCTATGCGGCCAGTGTCAGAGCGACACGCTAACGTCAGGGGTTATGACGAACAGCGTGTCCCCCGCCCTCGCACGGCGGATCGCCCTGGCCGCGCAGGGTTTCGGTCGAGCCCGGGCGACAGAGCCGGGCACCCGGCAGCTGAACGCCCTCATCGACCGGCTCGGGGTCCTTCAGATCGACTCGGTCAATGTATTCGAGCGAAGCCACTACCTCCCCGTCTTCGCCCGGCTCGGGGCGTACGACAAGTCGGCCCTCGACGCGCTCACCTTCGCCCGGGCGGGCCGCTACATCGAGTACTGGGGCCATGAAGCGACGATCATGCCCCGCGAGAGCTGGCCGCTATTCCGGTGGCGCATGCAGCACTACCGGGATCGCAGCCGTGCCGATCCGCAGAGCTGGGCCACCGCCAATCCGGAGTTCCTGCGCTGGCTGCATGCCGAGCTCGCGGAGAAGGGCCCGCTGGCCGCGAGCCAGATCGAGCACGACGCGAACAAGAGGGTCGGCCCCTGGTGGGGCTGGTCCGACGTGAAAATCGGCCTGGAGACCCTGTTCCGGTGGGGCGAGATCGTGGCGGCCGGGCGAGCCGGGTTCGAACGACGCTACGCCCTCCCCGAGCACGTGCTCCCACCGGCGGTGCTCAACCGGGACGTACCGCGCGCTGAGGCGATCCGTGAGCTTGTCCGGCGCGCCGCCATCGCCTCGGGGATCGGCACGCTCGACGACCTGGCCGACTACTACCGTCTGCCGTCCCAGGACGCGAGAACAGCGGTACGCGAACTCGAGGAGGCCGGTGAGCTGCTGCCGGTGACGGTGCCGGGCTGGCTGCGTGGTGCGCGACCGAGGGAGACGTGGCTGCACCGCGACGCGCGTCGCCCGCGGTCGATGGAGGCATCCGCCCTGCTCTCCCCCTTCGACCCGGTGGTCTGGGCCCGGGACCGGGCGCTGCGAATGTTCGACTTCCACTACCGGATCGAGATCTACACGCCCAGGCACAAGCGCGTCCACGGCTACTACGTGCTCCCGGTCCTGCTTGACGATCACCTGTCGGCACGCCTCGACCTCAAGAACGATCGCGCATCCCGAACCCTGCGGGTGCAGGCCGCGTGGATCGAGCCGGGCGCGCCGACGGATGCCGCCGAGCGGGTCGCCGCGCTGCTCCGGGAGACAGCGGGGTGGCAAGGGAGCGAACGCATCAGCGTGTCAGGGCGGGGATCCCTCGCCGGGGACCTGGCCGGAGCCCTCGGGGTCCGGGTGGACGACGAATGACTACGCCCGTCGGCCTTGCTCGGTCGGTTTCGGCGGCGGATCTCGCCGAGCGCCAGCCGTTATCGACCGAGCAACGGGTGCTCCAGCCGTTTCTGACCGAGCACCGCGTGCTGCATCGTTAGAACCCGCCACCGATGGTGCGGAGGCGTGCGACGCGCTCTTCGATCGGCGGGTGGGTGGCGAACAGGCGGGCGACGGCGCCGGGCTTCAGCGGGTCGGCGATCCAGAGGTGAGCCATCGATGAGTTCTGCCGCCGCATGGGCCGACCGTACGCCTGCAGCTTCAGGAGAGCGTTTGCGAGGGCATCCGGGTGACGTGTCGTGAGCGCTCCGGTGGCATCCGCGAGGTACTCGCGCTGACGGGAGACCGCAAGCTGCACCATGCTGGCCAGCAACGGTGCAACGACCATGGCGATGATGCCGAACACCATGACGATCGGGTTGCCACCGTTATTGCGGTTTCCGCCACCGAACCACGCCATGCGCAGGAACATGTCGGCGAGAAACCCGACGGCGACGACGAGGCCGAAGACGATCATCGACACCCGGATGTCGTAATTGCGCACGTGGCCGATCTCATGCGCCATGACTCCCTCGAGTTCGGAATCGGTGAGGATGTCGAGCAGGCCGGTGGTGGCTGCGACCGATGCGTGTTGCGGGTCGCGCCCGGTCGCGAAGGCGTTCGGAGCCGGATCGTCGATGAGGTACACCTTGGGCATGGGCGAGCCCGTTGTGATCGCGAGGTTCTCGACGATGCGGTACAACCGCGGGTTGTCGCGTTTCTCGATCTCTCGACCGCCCGCGATCGCGAGGGTCTGACTCGAGGCGAAGTAGTACTGGAAGATGGCGTAGGCGAGCGCCCCGACGATGGTGAAGATGACGATGGTCGGGCTGTTGTAGACGTACCCGGCCAGAGCGCCCAGGCCTCCGATGATCAGCAGGAAGAAAGCGATGATGAGCACGGTGTTCACCTTGTTCCTGCGGATGGCCCTGTACATTCATCGTCCTTTCGCATCGGATACAGCAAGGGCCCGGGCGCATTCTGCGCGCCCGAGCCCGAATCAGAGTTTCTTAGAACTGCACGCGCGGCGGCTCAGCAATGGCCGCGTTGTCGGTGACCTCGAAGAACTCGCGCTCGCTGAAACCGAGGTTCTTCGCGATGAGGTGGTTCGGGAACACCTTGATCTTCGTGTTCAGCTCGCGCACGCCGCCGTTGTAGAAACGCCGTGACGCCTGGATCTTGTCTTCGGTGTCGACGAGTTCGCCCTGGAGCTGGAGGTAGTTCTGGCTGGCCTGCAGCTGTGGGTAGGCTTCGGCGACCGCGAAGATCGACTTGAGCGCCTGCTGCATGTGGTTCTCGGCCACTGAGGCGTCTGCGGGCCCCTGGGCGCTCAGCGTCTCGGCGCGAGCCCTCGTGACGTTCTCGAAGACAGCCCGCTCATGTGCGGCGTAGCCCTTGACCGATTCGATCAGGTTGGGGATCAGGTCTGCCCGGCGCTTGAGCTGCACGGTGATGTCGCTCCAGGCCTCGTCCACGCGCACGTTGAGGGACACCAGGGAGTTGTAGGTGACCCAGAAGTAGATACCGACGATGACCGCCAGAGCGACGATGATGAGTACAGGAATGAGCCATTCCATTGCGAGTGCTCCCTTATGTGTGCTGAATGTGCTGCGTTTAGGTTGTCCCTGCAAGTCTACGGGTCCGACCGTGCCGATCCCTGAGGATATGGCCGGTTCTCAGGCAACACTGCGCCGCCTCAGGACCCGAGCACACGGGTCAGATACGGGTTCGAGAATAGCCGCCGCGGATCGAGCCGATCGCGGACCGCGAGGAACTCGTCGAAGCGCGGGTACAGCGGCCGGAGGGTTGTGGCATCCTGCGTGTGCATCTTGCCCCAGTGCGGCCGCCCGCCGTGGTTGATCAGGATCGACTCGACCGCAGCGAAGTACCGGGCCGGGTTTTCGTGGACGTAGCGGTGGACGGCGACGTACCCGGTGTCACGGCCATAGGCGGTCGAGAGCCACAGGTCGTCGGCAGCGGCGAACCGCACTTCGATCGGGAAGCTGATGTGCCACCGCTTCTCGGCGATCAGGGCCTCGATCTCGCGTACGGCGGCTGGGACCTTCTCGGCTGGCAGCCCGTATTCCATCTCCCGGAAGCGGACGGTGCGCCTGGTCGAGAAGATGCGGTGCGAAACGTCGGTGAACTTGCGGTTGCCTGCGAGCGTCGTGGCCAGCCGATTCACCACGGGAATCACCGGCGGAAGCACGGTTCCGGCGAAGCAGCTGACCCGATACACTCCATTCCCCATCAGGGTTTCGTCGACCCACCGTCGTCCGAACGGGAGGGGCCGGCGTCCAGCGGTGACAGGCAACCTGGTGAGCGTCTTCGTCAGGGCTGTCGTCGTGTGCGGAAACCAGAAGAACTCGAAATGATCGGCGGATGCCGTGCGTTCGGCGAGCGCGTCGAGCACGTCGGCGAGCGGCTCCGACCGTTCGACCGACTCGAGGAGGAAGCGGGGAACACAGGCGATCGTCACCTCGGCGAGAATGCCGAGGGCGCCGAGTCCGAGCGCGACCGCGGGCAGCAGTTCTGCGTTGTTCTCGTCGTCGACGCGCATCGATTCGCCGTCGCCGGTGATGAGCGTCATCCCGCGGACCTGGCCGGCCAATCCGCCGTACCCGGACCCGGTGCCGTGCGTCCCGGTCGAGATGGCGCCGCTGATGCTCTGCCCGTCGATGTCGCCGAGGTTGGTCATGGCAAGCCCGTACGGCGCGAGAAGACGGGGGATGTCACGCAGCCGGGTTCCGGCGTAGAAGGTCGCGCGGCCGTCAGCGGTGGGCCGGCCGACCAGCCCGGCGAGGTCGTCCAGGGCGAGCTGCACCCCAGTGGCCACGGCGATTCCTGTGAACGAATGCCCGGCTCCGACCGCCTTGATCGGGATGCCCGATCCACCTGCGGCCCGGACGGCGCGCTGCACGGCGGCCGTCGTCCGCGGTCGTTCCACCCGCAGCGGTCTGGCCTCCTCGGTTCGGGCCCAGTTGCGCCACACCGCTCCTGTTGCCGTCACAGAAAGGCTTTCCCTTCGCCTCGATAGGTGGGGAGCCGATTGACCACCCGGTCGTTGTCGACGACGGCGAACTCGTTCACCCGTTCGCTCAGTTCACCCGATTTCGAGTGCCGGAGCCAGACCCGGTCGCCGGTGGCCAGCATCGACGCCCCCGCCCCGCGAATCGGCGTTTGCACTTCTCCGGCCATCTCTCGCGGAACGAGGTGCAGTCCGGCCGGCCATTCCAGTCGAGGCATCCGGTCTTCACCGGGCGGGCCGGATGCCACCCAGCCGCCCCCGAGGATGACGGCCATCGACGGCGCCGGTTTGCGCACCACCGACAGGGCGAACGACGCGGCAGGGGCAGGGCGGAACGTGCGGTAATTGTCGAACAGGTGTCCCCCGAGGATCCCGCTTCCTGCGGCGATCTCGGTGACCGAATCGTCCTGTGACGTGCTCTCGAGCGAGCCCGTTCCGCCGCCGTTGACGAACTCCAGCGCAGTGATCTCCCGCACGGCGGCCACCGCCTCGGCGCGCCTCTCGGTGAGTTCGGCGACCGACCGGCGTTTCATCCACCGTTTGGTGAGTGACCATGAGCCCCGCGGATCGGTGCGGTCACCGAGGCCGGCGATCTGCGCTTCGTAGGCCATCATCCCCACGAGGGTGAATCCGGCGCGGGCCTGGATGGCTGCGGCGAGCGCGGCGGCTTCGCCGGCGGTGCGGACCGGTGACCGCCAGACGCCGACGTGGCCGAGCAGCACGGCCGCCTGCCAGGAGACGTCGAGTTCCAGACAGAGTCGCAGGTTCTCGCGCTGGTTCGGTGGCACGCAGGCGTCGATGAAGTCGAGGTGCTCGGTCGAGTCGACCATGAGAGTCACGCGGGCGGCGGCCACCGGGTCGGCAGCAAGCCGGCGGATGGCGTGGGCGTCGGCCGTCGGATAGCCCACGACGACGTCGTCGATCGTTTCCGCGAGCCAGAGCGCCTCCGGGAGAGTGAACGCGAGCACTCCCGCGTATCCGTCCGTGCCCAGGAGCGCGTCGATAAGTCCGCGCACGCGAATCGACTTGCTGGCGACGCGGATCGGCTTTCCGGCCGCGCGGCGCACCAGGTCATGGGTGTTGAAGCGCAATGCCCCGAGTTCGAGAACGGCGAGCGGGCTTTCGAGCCCGGAGGTCGCGGCTTCGAGGCCCGGCCAGAACTGCGCGGGGTCCAGCCATGGGGCGGGTGCAAGGTCGGCTGGTCCCACGGCGGAGAGGGTGATCGCCACAGCCCCTCCCTTCATCGAATTCCACGTTAGCGGTTTTCGGTTGCCGAATAGCCGGGCCTGAGGCTGGGAAACACCCCCAAACGGGCGTGGCGGTTTGACAGAATCCGAGACTGCCTCGTAAATGGAATCACGGTGGGGATATTCAGTGCTGCTCGACGTCGCGGGGGCCGGTCGGTGGAACTGACACGGCAATCCCCACGCGCCCTCGCGCGGACCGTCGCGGTGCTGGCGGCAGCATCCGCCGCTCTCCTCGTTCTCGCGTTTCCTGCGTCCGCGCACGCTGAGCCGGAGACGCCTCCGGCGCTCACCGCTGAGCGGCCGACGATCACGTCCCCCGCAGACGGCTCGTTCCTCGGTTCAGGGAGCGCCGTTCTCACCGGGACGAAGGCCGCCGGCTCGACGGTCCAGATCCTGGCCGGCTCGTCGCGGACCAGCGTGTGCACCGTTCGAAGCGCCGACACGACGTTCTCGTGCTCCGTCAGCCGCCTCCCCAGCGGGCCGCGAATACCCCTCACCGCTGTGCAGCTCATCGACGGTGACGACAACCTCGAGTCAGAGCCCGTCTACGTCGACGTGCTGGCGCCACCGACCATCGCCGGCACCCCCGTTCTGACCAACGGCCTGGTCCAGGGTGTGGGCTATCCCAACGCACGCATCACCCTGTCGGTCGGCGGCGGATCGACATGGAGCTTCCCCGCCGGGCCGGAAGGGGCGTGGGCGTACGTGCTTCCGCGCACGATCGGCAGTGGCAGCTACACCCTCACCGCCACCCAGTCCACACCGTTCAGCCACGGGAGCCAGTCGGCAAGCAGCCCCGGCGTCTCGATCACGCTCGACGTCGACCCGCCTGAGCCGCCCACCCTCACCTCTCCCCGGCCGGACAGCAGCGTCTCCCCGACGGGCGTGCGGTACTCGGGTGCCGGCGAGAACGGCGCGACCGTGAACGTGTTCGCCCTCACGGCATCCGGGTCCGACGTCGCGCTCTGCTCGGCGACCGTCTCCGCAGACGCCTGGAGTTGCACGGGCGCCGCGCTGCCGGCCGGCACCGCAACGGTCACGTCGTACCAGACGGATGCCGCAGGCAACGCCGGTACCGGAAGCGCTCCGCTGTCGCTCACCGTCTCTCAGCCGTCCACGGCGCGGCCGACACCCTCTCCGTCAGCGACGGAGAGGGATGACCCCACGGTCGCCCCGGTGGTACCGACAGTTCCTCCGTCGGCCACTCCGACGCCGAGCCCGTCAGAGTCCGTGGTACCGGTACCGCCCGCGGAGCCGCCCGCTGCGGAACCTCCGAGTGCCGGCACCTGGGAGGCCGCGACGCCGTTCACGACCGCGGTGCCTCCCGCACTCGGCACGGCGGACCTGTCCTGGCTGCGGGCACTGCTGCTCGCCGCTGTCGCCGTTCTTCTGCTGTTGGTTCCGGCTCGGATGCTTGCCACGACCGTTCGCGGGCGAGGCGCCCGCGGGCTGCCTGTCGCCCTCACTGGGCGCAACCGCGTGCCCACGCACGACGACCCCGCTCCGCTCGTGACAGCGCCCGGGGAACGGGTCACGGCCGCCGTCCTGGTCGCCGTGGCCGGGGGAATGGTGCTCTTCGCCAATCCTGTGCAGGGTGAGCTGGAATTCCTGCGCGTGCTGCTGGCATCCGTAGTCGCCGTTTCGCTGGTGAATCTAGTCGCAACGGTAGTGCCGGCCCGCCTGGCCGCTCGGCTGCCGTCGGGTGACGCCACCGTCGCGCTCTCCCCCCGGTTTCTCCTCACGGTAGCGGGGGTCGCCGTACTCTCGCGGGTGTTCAGCCTGGAACCGGCGCTGCTGTTCGGCATCGTCTTCACGGTCACCGCCGTCTCGGGGACGCGTTCAGCGCGAGGAATGGTCGCCGGCATCCGGATCGCGGCGGTCTTCGCCCTCGGACTCCTCGCGTGGCTGGCGTCGACGTTGCTGGGGACCCCGACCGGGTTCCTGGACTCGCTGCTCACTGAGACAGCGAACGTTGCGGCGATGGCGGGCATTGGCTCGGCCGCGATCCTCCTCGTTCCTCTGGGCCGGCTGGATGGTCGCGCGTTGCTCCTCTGGTCGCGGCCGGCCTGGTTCGGCGCAGCGTTCGTGGTGCTGACGGTGCTCTTCGCGCTGCTCGCCCCCGTCGTCGATGTCTGGCAGACGAGCGGGGACGTTCTTCTCGCTCTCGTCGTCGTCCTGACTTTTGGCGCGCTCGGCCTGTCGCTCTGGATCTGGCGGCGACTGGTCCAGCCCGCCATGACGTCGGACTGAGCCGGGCGGCGGACCACCTCCTGTCGGTCGTGGACGGGAGAATGGGATTGTGTTCATTGTGATTGCAGGCTCCCCGCGCGGCAGCGTGACGCTCACAGAAGTCGACGCCGCGGGTGTCGCGGCGGCACCGGTGTTGCTCGACGCTGCCGGATTTCTGGCGGCCGTGGCCAGCCGTGAGCCGGCACGACCCCGCTGGGTGTGGAGCGACACGACGCTGTGGTACCCGGCGCTGCTCGAAGCCGGGCAGCGGGTCGAACGGTCGCAGGATCTTCGGCTCGGGCACCGCGTCCTGAAGCTTTCGGAGGCCACCCGGGGCACACCGCTGCGGGACGCACCGGCGAATAGCTGGGATGACGCCGCCAGTCCCGCCGGCGACCACGCCAACACCCTCTTCGACGACGGGGCGTCAGCGCCGGGCGCCGACCCGGTCGCGGAATTCGTGCTGCAGCGACAAACACTCGATGAGGTGGCTCGCAGCGACCCGGCGAGGGCCCGGAGGCTGACGCTCCTGCTGGCCGCGGAGTCCTGTGGGGCTCTCATCGCCGAGGAGATGCGGTTTCACGGGATGCCGTGGCGGCGGGACGTGCACGCCGCGAAGCTCGAGGAGGCGCTCGGCCCCCGTCCGCAGTTCGGTGGGCGACCGGCCAGGCTGGAGGCGCTCGCCGACCAGATCCGTGCCGCTCTCGACGCTCCCGCGCTCAACCCGGATTCACAGCCCGACCTGCTCCGCGCCTTGAAGAGGGCCGGCCTGGCCGTGACCGGAACGAGCAAGTGGGATCTTCGCGAGTTGCGGCATCCGGTCATCGAACCGTTGCTTGCGTACAAGAAGGGCGCCCGGCTGCTCTCGGCGAACGGCTGGGTCTGGATGGACGCCTGGGTGCAGGACGGTCGCTTCCACCCGGAGTACGTCGTCGGCGGTGTCGTCACCGGTCGCTGGGCCACGCGGGGTGGGGGCGCACTCCAGCTACCAGCCGAGGTCCGCGGGGCCGTCAGGGCCGACGAGGGCTGGTCGCTCGTCGTGGCGGACGCTGCACAGCTCGAACCGAGGATCATCGCGGCGATGGCGCGCGACGAGGCGATGGCGGCGGCCGGCCGCGAACGGGACCTCTACCAGGGGCTCGTCGATGCCGGGGTCGTCGACACCCGCGCCCACGCGAAGGTGGCCATGCTCGGCGCTCTCTACGGTGCGACGAGCGGCGAGAGTGCCCGGCTCATGCCGCGGCTGACCCGCGCGTTCCCCCGGGCGATCGGCCTCGTCGAAGCTGCCGCCCGCACCGGTGAACGCGGTGAGCAGGTCAGCACGTGGCTGGGCCGCAGTTCGCCTGTTCCCGGAGACGACTGGGAGGGTGCCGACGCCGTGTCGACAACGGATGCCGCGCCGACAGAGGATCGGCGGGCGCGACAGGCGGCCAGGGACTGGGGGCGCTTCACACGCAACTTCGTCGCGCAGGGCACCGCAGCGGAGTGGGCGATGTGCTGGATGGCAGGGCTGCGCAAACGACTCCGCCTGCTCGCCGACGAGGGGGGTGAGCCGCACCTCGTGCTCTTTCTCCACGACGAGGTGATGGTGCACACCCCGGCACACCTGGCTGACGCCGTCGGACACGCCGTGACCGAGGCGGCGAACGACGCGGGCCGCCTGCTCTTCGGCGACTTCCCTGTCGACTTCGCCCTGACCATTGCGACCGTCTCGAGCTACGACGAGGCCAAGTAAGGTCAGCCCACGTCAGGCGAACGTCTCCCGAGCGGCCGAGTGTTCTCGGCGCATACGCGTTGATCCCGTGAAATATCTACCCCCCGTCAAGAACACAGGGTTTGTCGCATACTCCTTCGATGGATACCGCACCAAACTTGTTCGTTACGCCCGACTGCCCTGTCTGCTTGATGCAGCTCGAAACCGCCGGCTCCGGGAAACACCAGCATTTCGTTTGTCCGTCGTGTCATCTGGCGTTTCTCCGCACGTCACGAGACCGGGTCATGCACGAAGACGACGCGCCGACGCAACGACACCTCGCGCCGACTCCCTGGTGAATGCCTGGTCGCGGCGCGGCCACGTACCCCCGGTGGGACTCGAACCCACACTGGAGCGATTTTAAGTCGCCTGTCTCTGCCATTGGACTACGGGGGCGTGCTCTCCCAGCCTATTGTGCGGCACCGTGAACACCCGACGCGCACCGCCCAGGTCACGATGGCCACGTCACGATGGCCCGGCTCACGATGGCGAGGGCACGACGACGACTTTGCCGAGCGCGCGTCCTTCACCGACCGTGGC
Organism: Mycetocola sp. 2940; assembly: GCF_040548835.1. NCBI lineage: Bacteria > Bacillati > Actinomycetota > Actinomycetes > Micrococcales > Microbacteriaceae > Mycetocola > Mycetocola sp. 2940. The sequence goes on along the minus strand of NZ_JBEPSK010000006.1, from coordinate 170,870 downwards.
GAGCGCCTGCGGGACCTCCTCCAGCGTAAAAGTCCGGTCGACGTGGATTCGGAGTTCTCCGGCGACGCATTGCGCGGCGACGGGTTCGAACCAGGCTGGCCCCTCCCTCGCGACGAGGATGCCCAGGTGCCGCCCCGTGACCACGCCGAGTGCTGCGCCGACCGTCACGACCCGCAGCAGCGCCCGAACCGTCCCGCCAACACAGAGATAGCGCCCGCCTCGTGCCAGTGCTCGCCGGTATGCGAAGACTGATCGGTGGGCGACGAGATCGAGCACGAGGTCGAACGGCTCCAGCCTGGTGAAATCCTCCTTGCGGTAATCGATCACCTCGTCCGCTCCGACGTTCCGCATGAACGCGAGTTTGCTCGCGTTGTCGACACCGGTGACGTGAGCACCGGCCCGTGATGCCAGCTGGATCGCCAGGGACCCTGCACCTCCCCCGGCGCCATTGATGAGAACGCGCTGCCCCGGGCGCGCACGCGCGGTTCCCTGCAACGCGATGGCGCCCGACTGGGGCAGGGTCGAGGCGTCGACGAAGGTCAGCTCTGGGGGCTTTTGGGCCAGCCCAGACTCAGACGCCACCGCGAATTCGGCGAACCCGCCCATCAGACTGAGATTGTCCCCATACACGTCGTCGCCGACCCGGAACCGGGTGACGCCAGGGCCGACGGATGCGACGACTCCGGCGATGTCGGAGCCGAGCACGCGTCGTGACGGCGTGCGCAGCCCTCCGATCCGAGCGTAAGCGGGGGAACCGGTCAGTCCCTCCCAGTCAGACAGGTTGACGGACGTGGCTGCGATGTCGACGAGCACCTGCTTCGGTCCGGGTGTCGGCACCGGAACCTCTTCGACCCGGAGCACGTCGGGCGGGCCGTAGCGGTCGTGCACGACGGCCTTCATCACGATCGTCTGTCCAACAAGGAGCGCCGGGGTGGACACATGCGAGACAGTGTACGCGAGCCGGAACATCCGCTGCGTTAACGAGAATGAGCCCGGTCCAGGACCGGGCTCATCTCACATTCAGGAACTACTTTGACGCGGCGACGGATTCCTTCTCCACGAGCGGTTTCGCTGCCTTCTTGACCACGGGCTTCTTGAGCACTTCGACCGGCTTGACGGCATCCGCTGCGGCGGGCGGCTTCGGCCGCGAGGCGAATTCTTCGAATGCCGCGCGCGGGCTTTCGACTGCCGCGAGGCTGACGATGTCGCGCCCGAGGAACACGTTGATGACCCACCCCATGATGACGCGGATCTTGCGCTCCCAGCTCGGCATGGCGAGACCGTGGTAACCGCGGTGTGCGATCCAGGCCAGGAAGCCCTTGATCGCGATCTTGCCGGACTGGAAGACACCGATACCGAGACCGAGGCCGGCAACGGCGCCCATGTTCTTGTGGAGGTATTCCCGCGGCTCCTCGTCGCGGAGGACCGCAACGATGTTCTTCGCCATGAGCTTGCCCTGGCGAACGGCGTGCTGGGCGTTCGGCACGCAGTAGCCGCCGACACCACCACCGGAGAGGTCGCGGATCGCGGTCACGTCGCCGGCGCCCCAGGCATCCGGGACGATCTCGTCGTCGGTGCCGACACGGAGGTCGGGGCGGACGACCAGACGGCCACGCTCTTCGATCGGAAGGTCGGTGTTGCGGACGATCTGAGGGTTGGCCATGACGCCTGCGGTCCAGACGATGAGGTCAGACTCGAACGTTTCGCCGGTCGACAACTCGATCTTGCCGTCGACTGCAGAGGTGAGCTGGGTGTCGAGGTGAACGAGGGCCCCGCGCTCGGCGAGGTTCTTGAGCACCCAGTGACTGGTCTCCAGGCTGACCTCGGGCATGATGCGCCCCATCGCCTCGATGAGGTGGAACTCGACCTCTTCGAATTCGATCTCGGGGTAGTTCTTCAGCAGCGCGCTGGCGAAGGAACGGAGTTCCGCGAACACCTCGATGCCGGCGAAGCCGCCGCCGACGACAACGAAGTTGAGCAGACGCGCGCGCTCGGGTCCGGCAGGAAGGCTCGCTGCCTTGTCGAAGTTCGTCAGCACGCGGTCGCGGATCGCGACAGCCTCTTCGATGGTCTTGAGCCCGATCGCCTCGTCGGCAACGCCGGGGATCGGGAACGTGCGCGACACGGCGCCCGCCGTGACCACGACGATGTCGTAGTCGAAGTCCCAGGCGTCGCCCTCGGCGGGAACGATCGTCGCCTTCTTCTCGGCGTGATTGATGTTCGTGACCTTGGCGGTGAGCACGTTCGTCTTCTTGAGGTGACGACGCTGGGCGACGACTGCGTGGCGCGGGTCGATCGATCCTGCTGCCACCTCGGGGAGGAACGGCTGGTAGGTCATGTACGGGAGCGGGTCAACGACGGTGACTTCCGCTTCGCCATGGCGCAGCCATTTCTCCAGCTTCCATGCGGTGTAAAAACCGGCATAGCCGCCGCCGACAATCAGAATTTTTGGCACGGTGAGGATTCTCCTACTGGGGGGTCGCACGGACTCAAACGGGCTACTGTTCGCGAGCCGTCCGTTTGAGGTGCCGGGTGGCACCGATGGCACCGAGCACTACAAGGGTACCAGTTCCGACGAACAGGGCTAACGGGAGGCTCACATACAAGAGGGTGTCCCGGGTCGGGAGAAACGGATTGGGCGGGCCGGACGCCGTGTCGAGCGGCGGAAGTTCCGGGATGTCGCCGGTGTCCTGCGGAATTGATTCCGGGGTGGATTCCGCCTTCCGGTGCTGTCTGATCCACGCCGCGAGGTCCCCCATCGGGTTCTCGTCAACGGCCGCGACCTCTGCCGTCACCGCGGCGACGGCGTTCACGTAGCCGTAACCATAGGTCGCGTTCGGAAGGGTTTCACCGGCGACGGGACTCGCAGTCCGGATGATCCGGTTGATTACGTTTGCGGCATCCATCGCCGGGTACCGGGAACGGACGAGAGCCGCGACCCCGGCGACGATCGGCGACGCCCCACTGGTTCCCGCCCACTGGACGTAGCTGCCGTCGGGCGACACACCGACCAGCTCTTCGCTGGGTGCGGCGACCGAGAGCGTGATGCCTTTGCTCGAGGCGTCGTAGCTGGCGTTCCCCGACGGGTCGACGCCGGCAACGACGAGGACCCCGGGGATCGTCGCAGGAGCACCCACCTCCTCGGTGCCGCTTCCCCGGTTGCCCGCCGCCGCAACCACGATCACGTCGTGCGCGTAGGCGTACGTGAACGCCTCGTCCCAGCTCTCCGGCCAGTCCTTCGTGTTCGTCGTCAGCGACATGTTGATCACATCGGCGCCGTTGTCGACGGCGAAGTGGATGGCATCCGCGATCTGGTCGGCGAACGGGATGGTAGAGCCGCTCGATCCGAAGCCCACCGAGATGGAGATGAGGTTGGCGCCCGGCGCCGCGCCGATAACACCGATGCCGTCACCGTTGCCGCGTCCGGCGGCGAGCGATGCGACCCAGCTGCCGTGAGGGTTCTCGTCGGCCCCGCCGACCGGGGTCCTTCCGTCGGCGCCGCCCACACCGGACGCGTCATGACCGGCGACGACCGCCCCGGCGAACTCGGTGGGGCCGTTGGCGATACCGGTGTCGATGACCGCGATGGTCGTCCCCGCCCCGTTGCTGTGCTGCCAGGCGTCAGCGATGCCGTAGTTGGCGAGCCAGTACTGGGCGTCGCGCACCGAATCGGCGTACGCGGGCGTCGTTCCTGCGCTCACCGTGCCGAGGACAAAGAGGGTTGTCAGGGCTCCTGCGAGCATCCCCCGATGCTTCTGCATGCCCCTGCTCACTCCCCCGCGACAGCGGGCTGTTCGCTGTCGGGGTCACATTGGCACACCGTAGGCGACCACGCTGCTCGTTCGAGGGCGCGATCGCCGATCGGGTTGACCCCGGGCCCCGCAGCCAGGGCATGACCGACGAGAGCGTGCAGGCATTTCACGCGCACCGGCATCCCGCCCGCTGAGATGTTCGCGATCTCCGGAACCACGGCGATGCTTTCACGGTCAGCGAGGTACGCGGCGTGTGCCGCCGCGTAGGCGGCGAGGAGCTCCGCGTCGGCAGCGAGATCGTCGTTGAACTCGTTCATCACCCGGGTCGCTTCAAGCGTCGACACCGCTGCGGTCGCCGCCGGGTGGGTGAGGTAGTAGAAAGTGGGGAACGGCGTTCCGTCATCGAGCCGCGGGGCGGTGGAGACCACGGTCGGCGCACCGCATACGCATCGCGCAGCGATCCCGACAACGTTACGGGCGGGTCGGCCGAGCTGGGCTGAGACGGCCCGGATGTCGTCAGCCGTCACGGTCTCGAATGGCGGTGTCGTCATGCCTCCATTATCCCTGCTCAGGGAGTGGGCTCGGGCGCCGGCGCCGGCTCGGTAGACCGTTCGCCCGAAACCTCGGCCAGCCCGGCGGTGACCAGTGAGGACAGCATCGACTCAGCCCAGTTCACTGTTGTGGCCTTCAACTCGGTACTGACCGGAGCCTCATCCTCGCCGAACAGTGCAGAATCGACATCGTTCATGACGATGAAGCTGATTTCACCCGGGTTGACGTAGAAGAGGCGGTCGCGGGCCTGAGTCATGACGTAGGTGCTGTCGTTCCAGCGTTCGCGCTCGACGCCCAGTCGCTCGATCTCTTCTTCGCTCGCGTCGACCGCTGCCTGCAATTGAGCGATCTGCTGGCGCTGTTCGGCGTAGGCCTTGAGGTTGGGGGCGATGACAACGATGCCCAGCACGAGGAGGGCCATCATCAGCAGCCCGAATCCTGAGAAACGGATGCCGCGGATCCAGTTTCCCGCCTCGGCTCCCGACACAGGGGCGGGCATGCCGGCACGGGCGCGTCGAGCCGTGCTGGCAATTCGCTGAGTCGACGTCGGGCGGCTGCTTCCTGGTCTTCTGGCCACGCGCCCTCCCCCTTCGATCTGTACTGCTGTTCACGCACAACTCCCGGCATGCGCCGATCTTTCGACGCATACCGGGAGTTGATGAAACGGTTACGCCGAGAACCTCGGGAAGGCGCTGCGTCCCGCGTACACCGCGGATTCGCCCAGCTCTTCTTCGATCCTCAACAGCTGATTGTACTTCGCGACCCGCTCGGACCGGGCAGGCGCACCGGTCTTGATCTGGCCGGCGTTGGTGGCGACCGCGAGGTCGGCGATGGTGGTGTCCTCGGTCTCGCCGGAGCGGTGGGAGAGGATCGCCGTGTAGCTCGAACGCTGCGCCAGCGCGACGGCGTCGAGCGTCTCGGTCAGGGTTCCGATCTGGTTGACCTTGACCAGGATGGAGTTGGCGACCTTGAGGCCGATGCCCCGGCCGAGCCGCTCAGGGTTGGTGACGAACAGGTCGTCTCCGACGATCTGCACCTTGTCGCCGAGTTCGGCGGTGAGGTGCTGGTAGCCCTCCCAGTCCTCCTCCTCGAGCGGGTCTTCGATCGACACGAGCGGGTACGCCTCGACCAGCTCGGCGTAGTAGGCGCTGAGGTCCTGGGCGGAGAGCTGCTTGCCCTCGAAGTGGTACGAGCCGTCCTTGAAGAATTCGGTGGCTGCGACGTCGAGCGCCAGGGCGATGTCCTTGCCTGGCGTGTAGCCGGCGTTGGTGATCGCTTCGACGATGAGGTCGAGCGCGGCGCGGTTGCTCGGCAGGTTCGGAGCGAATCCACCCTCGTCGCCCAGGCCGGTTGCGAGGCCCTTCGACTTCAGGAGCGCTTTGAGCGCGTGGTAGGTCTCGACGCCCCAGCGCAGGCCTTCGGAGAAGCTCTCCGCGCCGAGCGGCACGATCATGAATTCCTGAATGTCGACGTCGTTGTCCGCGTGGGACCCGCCGTTGATGATGTTCAGAAGCGGCACGGGCAGAACGTGGGCGTTCGGTCCGCCGAGGTAGCGGTAGAGCGGGAGGTTCGCGGCCTGGGCCGCCGCCTTTGCGACGGCGAGGCTCACGCCGAGGATGGCGTTGGCACCGAGGCGCTCTTTGTTGTCGGTCCCATCGAGGTCGCGAAGCGTCTTGTCCAGCAGCCGCTGGTCGTCGGCCTCAAGGCCTTCGATGGCGTCGCCGATCTCGTCGAGGACGGCGTCGACGGCCTTGAGCACGCCCTTGCCCTGGTAGCGGTCGGCGTCACCGTCGCGCAGTTCGTAGGCTTCGAACGCTCCTGTCGACGCGCCGGATGGAACGGCAGCGCGCTCCACGGTGCCGTCGTCGAGGAGCACCTCGACCTCTACGGTCGGGTTCCCGCGGGAATCCAGAATTTCGCGAGCGCCTACAGCATCAATGAGTGCCACAGTTTTTCTCCTGTTCGAGGTGGTGCCAGTGGATTGTGTGGAGCGACGTTGACCCGGGGATCAGTCTAGCCATCCGGGTCGGGCAGGTTACGAGGGCGTTTCGGCTTCGGCGGATACGGCACGGACGGCGGGCAGCGACGTCCTGCCCCGTCGCCCAAGGGTGAGAACGGCCGACGGCGGCACGACACAAGGAAGACGGCACCAGAGAAGGACAGAATTTGCTAACTCGTCCTTATCCGGGGTCTTTTTCCTTGTCCCGGGTCGACAACTCAGGCGGGCGACGGCATCGTGTGCCGAGGGTGTGGTCGGGCGCCCATGGGCGCCGGTGCACGATGCCGCCGCCCGCCGTCCGCTAGCCGAGCGGCTTGATGTCCAGGTCAGAGGCGGATGCCGTCGCAGACGTCACAAACGCGAACGCGCCGAATCCTTCACCGGTGACGCGATCGAGCAGCGCTTTCAGGTTCTTGGCCCGCTTCTCCAGCCGCACCCGCCGCCCGGCGGCGACGAGTTCGGCCTTGAGCGCGATGAGGCGGGACGGCTCGACGTCGCGGTCGTAGACCAGGACCGTCGAGTCGGTACGGGTGTTCTCGGCCAGCTCGAGCAGGTCGACGATCCGCTCGAAGCCGATCGAGAACCCTGTCGCCGGAACGTCCTGCCCGAGGAAGCGCCCGATCATGCCGTCGTAGCGTCCGCCGCCGCCGAGGGAGTACCTGAGCTCCGGGTGCTCGATCTCGAAGATCGGGCCGGTGTAGTAGCCCATCCCCCGCACGAGGAACGGGTCGAAGGTCACCGGCGAACCCGACTGGCCTGCCGAGCCGATCATCGCGAGGTCCGCGATCACCGCATCGTCGACGCCGAGCGGAAGCCGCGAGCGGATCTGCGCTTCGCCGAACGGCTGGTCGTCGGGCGCGGGACGCGCGAAGAACTCCTCGAGCCGGTTCACCGCGTCGGGTGTCGCATTGCGGTCACGCAGCTCGGCGAGAACACCGGCGGTTCCGATCTTGTCGAGCTTGTCGACGGTGATGAGAACGCCCGGGTGCTCGTCGGCAACGAAGCCGAATGCGTCGAGCATCCCGGTGAGCAGTCGGCGGTCGTTGATCCGCACCCGGCACCCGGTGAGCCCGAGCGCGGAGAGCACGGCGGAGGTTGCGCTGATCAGCTCGATTTCGGCGAGCGGGCCGGCTTCGCCGATGATATCGATGTCGCACTGCATGAACTGGCGGTAGCGGCCCTTCTGCGGCCGCTCCGCTCGCCAGACCGGTGCGATCTGGACCGCCCGGAAAACCGGTGGGAGTTCGGCACGGTGCGTCGCGTAGAACCGGGCGAGCGGCACGGTCAGGTCGAAGCGCAGCCCGAGGTCGGCGAGCGAGTCGAGGCTCCCCGATTCCGCTGCCGCGACGGCATCCTCAGGAGTCAGCCCACGCTTGAGCACGTTGAACGCGAGCTTCTCGTTGTCGCCGCCGAGGCCGGAGTGCAGGCGGGCGAAGTCTTCGACGACGGGAGTCTCGATCTCGTCGAACCCGAAATCGGAATACACGGATCTGATGATGCCGAGGGCATGTTCCCGCCTGGCCTTGTCCCGGGGAAGGAAATCGCGCATGCCGCGGGGCGGTGTCACAGGAGAGGCCATTCCCCAATTCTGGCATGGGCACACGGGCCGCCCGTCTCAGGGGCCGCCGCCCGCTTCCTGCCGCCGGATGCCGTCCTGCAGTTCGCGGAGCGCCGAGCGGAGGGCACGCTCCGCGTCGAGACCCTGCGACCGGGCTGCCGCCGAGATGTCGAGGAGCACCTGCCCGAGTTCCGCCTCATCTGCGAAGCGCTGTCCGACCCGGTTCGGGCTGCCCGGGTCGACCAGGCCGGCGCGTTCGGCACGACTGAGCACTTTCTCGGCGAGGGCAAGGGCGGGCATGCTCTGCGGGATGCCGTCCAGCGCACTCGTCCGCGTGGATTTCTCGGCGGCTTTCGCGGCGCTCCACACCCGCCAGACCTCGTCGACCGTGAGCGCCGTCTCGTTTCCGAAGACGTGAGGATGCCGCCGGATCATCTTCTCGTTGGCGGCCCGGGCGATGTCATCGAGCGAGAACCTCTCGGCGGGAGTGCGGCGCGCGATCTCGGCGTGGAAGACCACCTGGAGCAGCACGTCGCCGAGTTCCTCGAGCATGACGTCGCGGTTCTCCGCCTCGACCGCGTCGATGAGTTCGTAGCTCTCTTCGATGAGGTAGGTGACGAGCGACGCGTGCGTCATCGTCTGGCTCCAGACGCAGTTGTCGAGCACGGTGCGCATGGAGGCGGCGAGCGCGTCCATCTGCGGAAGCGGGGTCGGGGCGGGGTCGGTAGGGTCGGTCATCGGTTACGGCGCCAGGTCCTGGCGACCACGGCACGCACCAGGAAGTCGCGCAGGTCGTCATGGGGTGGATAGATGAGCTGGAGCGTGTCGGGGTTCGTCGGTTTCGACAGGACGGCCTTGTGGTGGCTGAACGTGTCGATCGAATATTTGCCGTGGTACCGCCCCGTGCCGCTCGGGCCGACACCGCCGAACGGGAGCCGGGGGACCAGCAGGTGAGCGGCGGGGATGCCGAGCCCGACGGCGCCGGACGACGTCTCCCGCAGGAATCGGCGCTCGACCGAACGGTGCGGGCTGAAGACGTAGAGGGCGAGCGGTTTGTCGCGGGCGGTGATGAAGCGGATGGCGTCGCTCACCCCGGAGACGTGCACGATCGGCAGCACAGGCCCGAAGATCTCGTCGGCCATCAGCGGATGCCCCGGGTCGACGCCGTCGATCACGGTCGGCGCGATGTACCGGGAGGCGCGGTCCACCTCGCCCCCGATGGCGGGGCTGGTGCCGGTGAGGAGCGTCGCGAGCCGGTCCACGTTCTGCTCGTTGACGATGCGCGCCAGGTCGGGGCTGGTGCGTGGTTCGGAACCGTACAACTCGGTGATCGCGGCGGCGAGGTGCGGCACGAGAGCCGCTGCTGTCTTCGGTGTCGCCAGGACATAGTCGGGCGCGACGCAGGTCTGGCCCGCGTTGAGGAACTTGCCCCAGGCGATCCGACGGGCAGCGACCGCCAGGTCGGCGCCGTCGTCGACGAAGACCGGCGACTTGCCGCCCAGTTCCAGCGTGACGGGCGTGAGGTGCTCCGCCGCGGCGCGGGCGACGATCCGCCCGACGCGGCCGTTGCCGGTGAAGAAGATGTGGTCGAACCGCTGCGCCAGCAGAGCGGTGGTCGTCTCGACACCGCCCTCGACGACGCGGACCGCTGCCGGATCGAGGTACGCCGGAATCAGTTCGGCGAGAAACCGCGACGATGCCGGGGCCAGTTCGCTCGGCTTGACGAGAACAGCGTTGCCCGCGGCCAGCGCCCCGACAAGCGGCACGAGGGTGAGCTGCACGGGATAGTTCCAGGGGCCGATCACGAGGACGACTCCGAGTGGTTCGCGCACCACCCTGGCCGTTGCCGGCGCGAAGGCGACGGGAACGGCGACGCGTCGGGGGCGAAGCCAGGACCGGAGGCGGCGCAGCGCGAAGTCGATCTCGCCGAGAATCAGTCCGATCTCGGAAATCTGGGCCTCGGTCGGGCTTTTCCCGAGGTCGGTTGCCAATGCCTGCTCGATGTCGGCACCGTGGTCGAGAAGCATGCGCTTGAGAGCGGTGAGTTGCCGTCGTCGCCAGGCAAGCGACCTGGTTCCTCCGATATCGAAGGTCTCCCGGAGATTCCCGACAAGCGCCGCGGCATCCGTCTCACGGAAGGTCTCGGTCCTGGAGATGCTCATGCGCGTGGTTCTTCGGTCGGAACTGCGGCCGGCGTCGCTGCCGGCGAGCTGCGGCCGGTGAACTCGTCCATACTCGAGTACACCGAGAACACTCGGTCTGCGACAGCATCCCAGGCCCGTTGCGGCAGCACGCCTTTCAGCGCGCTCGCGAGGCCGACCGTCCACGGCGTTCTCCGGATCGGCCGGCCGGCAAGCATCGCCTGCCAGGCCCGCGCAACGGCGATGTCGGGATGCAGGACCGGGGTCATCAACGGTCCGCGCGCGCCGTCGAACATGCCGGTGGCGACAAAAGACGGGCAGAAGGTCGTGATTTTCACATGTGAGTTGCCCGAGCGTTCCAGCTCGAGTCGCACCGAGTCACTCCAGCCGATCAGCGCCCACTTCGAGGCGGCGTAGACGCTCATCCGGGGGTTGGCCAGCATGCCTGCGGCGGATGCCACGTTGAGGATTCGTTTCTCGCGTGGCGCGTCGGTGATCATTGCCGGGAGGAACTCCCGGGTGATGTGCATGGGCGCGATCGCGTTGATCCGCATGGTCGGTTCGGTGTCGTGCTCGGAGTCGGTGTTCCAGAAATACTCGTTGCCGCGAACAATGCCGGCGTTGTTGATGAGCACATCGGGCACGCGGCCCTCATCGAATTCGTGGTTCGCCGCACTCCGTACGTCGCCCAGGTCCGACACGTCGACCACCCGCGTGTGGATGACCGTCCCGTGCCCGGAGAGAGCGCTCGCGGTGGCGTCGAGGCCCAGCGCATCGATGTCCCAGAGGGTCACCGACGCTGCCTGCTCTGCCACGGCCCGCTGGGCGTAGAGACGCCCCATTCCTGACGCTGCACCGGTGACGAGCACTCGAGCGTTGGCGACGGTGAAAACCACGGGAACCTCCATTGGGTGCGATGGAACCCCACCCTATTCGATTCGACCCAGCGAACCCCGGCAACCTACGAAGCAGCCTGCTCCTCTTTCGGCGGCACTGGGAAGAGGGCGTCGAGGAACTGGCCGACCCAGGCGATGAGGTCCGCATCGGTGAGTTTCTCGCCGTGCTTCTCGGGCATCGGCACGATCAGGGCGTTGGCCTGGGCCAGGTACTTGCCGCCCGGGTACATCCGCCGCAGTCGCGCTTGCAGCGAATCGGGCAGGTTCGCCGGCGCGGCGCGGAGGTTCGAGCCCATGGCGACGAGCTCGCTGAGCCCGACGCGTTGGGCGCGTTGGCGCAACCGGGACACGGCAATGAGGTTCTGCACCTGCGCGGGCGGTTCACCGTACCGGTCGGTGAGCTCGTCGATGACCAGTCCGATCTGGTCGTCGGCGGCCGCGGGACCGGACGCCGCCGAAAGCTTCTGGTACGCCTCCAACCTCAGCCGTTCACTGTCGACGTAGTCCTCGGGGATGTGCGCATCGACGGGCAACTCGAGCCGGAGCTCGGTCTGGCCCTCGGCCACGTCACCACGGAAGTCGGAGACGGCCTCGCCGATCATCCGCAGGTAGAGGTCGAAGCCGACGCCGGCGATGTGCCCGGCCTGCTCGCCGCCGAGCAGGTTGCCGGCGCCGCGGATCTCGAGGTCCTTGAGCGCCACCTGCATGCCGCTGCCGAGTTCGTTGTTCGCGGCGATCGTCGACAACCGGTCGTGGGCGGTCTCGGACAGCGGCTTGTTCTCGTCGTAGAGGAAGTACGCGTATGCCCGCTCCCGGCCCCGGCCGACCCGGCCACGCAACTGGTGCAACTGGCTGAGCCCGTACTTGTCTGCCCGGTCAATGATGATCGTGTTGGCGTTCTGGATGTCGAGACCGGTCTCGATGATGGTGGTGCAGACGAGGACGTCGAACTTGCGCTCCCAGAAATCGACCACGACGCGCTCGAGCGTGTTCTCGGACAGCTGGCCGTGGGCGACGGCGATCCGCGCCTCCGGCACGATTTCCGCCAGCTGGGCAGCGATCCGGTTGATGCTCGACACCCGGTTGTGCACGAAGAAGATCTGGCCCTCACGCAGGAGTTCACGGCGGATCGCCGCTCCGACCTGTTTGTCGTTGTAGGGGCCGACGAAACTGAGAATCGGATGCCGTTCCTCGGGGGGCGTCGCGAGGGTCGACATCTCGCGGATGCCGGTGACCGCCATCTCCAGGGTGCGGGGAATCGGCGTCGCGCTCATGGCGAGGATGTCGACGTTCGTCTTGAGTTTCTTGAGCTTGTCTTTGTGCTCGACGCCGAACCGCTGCTCTTCGTCGATGATCACGAGGCCGAGGTCTTTGAACGCCATCCCCTCGCTGAGGAGGCGGTGGGTGCCGATCACAACGTCGATGGTCCCGCGCTCGAGACCGTCGCTCGTCTCCTTCGCCTCCTTGGCGGTCTGGAACCGGCTCAGTGCCCGAAGGTGCACGGGGAACCCGGCGAACCGCTCCGAGAACGTCTCGAAGTGCTGCTTGACGAGCAGCGTGGTCGGAACGAGCATCGCGACCTGCTTGCCGTCCTGGACGGCCTTGAATGCCGCACGAATCGCGACTTCGGTCTTGCCGAAGCCGACATCGCCGGAGAGCAACCGGTCCATCGGGATGGGCCTCTCCATGTCGGCCTTGACCTCGTCGATCGTCGTCAGCTGGTCGGGCGTCTCAGCGAAGGGGAAGGCTTCCTCGAGCTCCCGCTGCCACGGGGTGTCCTTGCTGAACGCGAAACCCTTCGACGCCATCCGGGCCGAATACAGCTTGACGAGCTCGACGGCGATGTCGCGCACCGCCTTGCGCGCCTTGCCCTTCGCCTGCGACCAGTCGCTTCCACCCATCTTCGACAGCGCGGGAGCCTCGCCGCCGACGTACCGGCTGAGCAGATCGAGCTGGTCGGTGGGCACGAGGAGCTTGTCACCCGGGTAGCCGCGTTTCGACGGCGCGTATTCGAGTGTCAGGTACTCACGCCGGGTCTTCGTCGGGTTGCGTCCGCCGCTGGAGACCTCACGCTGGCTGAGCTCGACGAACCGCCCGATGCCGTGGGTCTGGTGGACGACATAGTCGCCGGCTTTCAGCTGCAGCGGGTCGACGACGTTCTTGCGCCGGGAGGCCAGCTTCTTCACCTGGCGCGAGTCGTAGCCGATGGTGCGGCCGTAGAACTCGTTCTCGCTGATCAGGGCGAGTTTGGCTTCGGCGAGTTCGAAGCCGCTTTCGGCGGTCGCCTGGAGCAGGTAGGCGATGCCCGGCTCCGGGTCGGCCGGGAACTCGGCCACGACCCGTGCGGGAACCTCGTGTTCAGCAAGGACGTCGCGGGCACGCTCCACCAGCCCGGTGCCGCGTGCGGCGATTCCGACGATCCAGCCGTCGCGGAGCCGGGAGGCGACGTGCTCGATCGCACCGTCGACGTTGCCGGAGAAGCTCGGAACCGCGTCGGCCGTCACCCGCACGGTCAGCAGTTCGTCCATCTCGCGTTCTTCGGGCAGCACGTCTTCCGGCCCCTGCTGGAAGCTGCTGAAGGTCCACCACGGGTGGTCGGAAGCCGGCTGTCCCGGCGCGGTGAACCGTGTGGCATCCCGCAGGTCTTCCAGGGTGATGAACTCGCCGCTGGCGAGGTCGATCGGCGCCTGCGCTCCGGCGGTCGCCGCGCTCCAGGCCGCCGCGAGGAACTCCCGGTTCGTCTCGGAGAGGCTGATGGCGCGGGTTGCCACGCGTTCGGGCGAGATGACGGCGACAGCCGCGCCGGCCGGAAAGTAGTGGCTCACCGGCACGAGCCGCTCGAGGAGCGCGGGGGCGAGCGACTCCATACCCTCGACGGGGATGCCGTTCGCGATTTTCTCGAGCATCCCAGACATGCTGGGAAACTCGTGCTGCATTTCGGCGGCCCGCTGGCGGACGGCGTCGTTCAGCAGCAGTTCCCGGCTCGGCGGGAGTGCGATGCCGGTCACGGCATCCGGGATCGACCGCTGGTCGGCGACCGAGAACTCTCGGATCTGCTCGACTTCGTCGCCGAAGAACTCCACCCGGTACGGATGCTCCGCCACCGGAGGGAAGACGTCGAGGATGCCTCCACGCACGGCGAACTCCCCGCGGCGCGACACCATGTCGACCCGCACATAGGCGAGTTCGACGAGCTGTGTCGAGATCTGCTGCAGGTCGTGACCGCGAGCGCCGGCGTCGAGGCGGATCGGCTCGACGTCGGTGAGGTTGTCGGCCAGCGGTTGGAGGGCGGCGCGGACCGAGGCGACCACGATGAGCGGGGCGGTTCCGTCCCAGTCGGTCATCACCCGGAGGGCGGCGAGTCTCTTGCCGACGATCTCGGCGCTCGGGCTGAGTCGCTCGTGTGGAAGCGTCTCCCACGCCGGGAAGTCGATGACGCGGGCGTCGGGCACGACGCTTTCGAGGGAACCGCGCAGCGACTCCGAGTCGCGGCTGGTGGCGGTGACGACGAACAGCGCCGCAGGCTTCCCGGCCTGCCGACGTGCGGCGAGGAGCCCGGCCAGCAGCGGGGCACGGAGGCCGTCGGTCACCGAGAAATCAGCGTTCCGGGTGGCGTAGCCGAGGGCGTTGTCAAAAGTGGAGGCGCGCGAAAGCGCTTCGATTAAGCCCGAAAGGATCACCGGGACAGTCTACGCGGCACCCGCGACACCGCGGCCGCGGCCGCCAACACCAGTCAGGAAGGCGAGTGCACCTTCAGCTGCGCGGCCTGCAGGCCGTCCGTCGCGAGCAGGGCGACGGCATCCGCCGCATCGCCGACGAGATTGGGCAGAAGGTCGCGTTCGGTGCCGGCGAAGTCCTTGAGCACGAAATCGGCGGCGTCCTGGCGGCCCGGCGGGCGGCCGATCCCGACGCGCACGCGAAGGAAGTCAGGACTGTCAGCGGCCTTGGCGATGTCGCGCAGCCCGTTGTGGCCACCGTGGCCCCCGCCCTGCTTGAGTTTGACGGTGTCGAACGGGAGGTCGAGTTCGTCGTGCACGACGATGAGCCGGGAGGGATCGAGTGAATAGAACCGGAGCAACGCTGCGACCGGCCCTCCGGACACGTTCATGTAGCTGTTGAGCTTCGCCAGCACGAGCTTCGGGCCGCCCGGGGCGACGAAACCCTCCGCGACCACGGCCGGCGTCTTGTGCTTGCGGAATCCGGCGCCCATCCGGCTCGCGAGTTCGTCGACGACCATGTGCCCGACGTTGTGCCGGTTGCGCGCGTAGGCGGGACCGGGGTTGCCGAGACCGACGACGAGCCAGGTGTTCTCAGCCACGATCGGCTCCGTCTTCTTTCTCCGCCACCACATGATTCTCCTTGATACGCCGACGAGCCCGCCGGTCCGTGCCCGGCAGGGCGCGAACCGGGCGGGCTCTTCGCTGTGAAACCGAGGTTACTCGGCGGGTGCTTCGGCGGTTTCGCCTTCAGCTTCTTCTTCTTCTTCCGCTTCCGGCTCGGAGATGGCGACGACGAGCAGGTCGGGGTCGCTGAGCAGGGCGGAACCGGAGGGCAGCGTCACGTCCTTGGCAAGGATGTGCGCACCGGCCTCGAGGCCTTCGATCGAGACGACGAGGTTCTCGGGGATGTGCGTGGCCTCGGCCTCGATCGACAGCGTGGTCGCGTCGAGGTTGTGGATCGTTCCGGGAGCGGATTCGCCCTCGAGGTGCACGGGGATGTCAACGGTGACCTTTTCACCCTTGATGACCACGATGAGGTCGAGGTGCTCGATGATGCGGAGCACCGGGTCCTTCTGCACGTCTTTGACGAGCGCCAGGCTCTGCGTGCCGTCGATCTCGAGCTCGAGGACCGCGTTCGACTTGCGGATGATGAGGCCGATCTGGTGCGCGGGGAGCGCAACGTGCTTCGGCTCGGTGCCGCGGCCGTACATGACGGCGGGGATCTTGCCGGAGGCGCGGAGCTTGCGCGCCGCACCCTTGCCGAATGAGGTGCGGGTTTCCGCGACTACCTTGTTGCTGTCGTCAGCCATGGTGTTCTCCTTGGGTGAGCCTGAGCTCGATTGCGTGAACCGGAGCGCGCTCCGGATGGTCTGGGGAGGAGCCCGGGAATGCCCGGCTCCGTGTCAACTCGAACGCATGTCAGCGTGAGGAAAAGCCGGTCCAGTGTCGAAACCATGGTTGCCTTGCCCACCGCGTCGATTACGGATGCCGCCTGCGCCGTGACGCGCAGCATCCCTCGCCGAAGTTCAGTTGCTCAGTCTACCCCATACCCAGGCGGTCACTAGCGGCCGGGACGAGCAGCCGTTACGGCCTGGATAGCGGCGACGGCTTCGGAGACGATGGCAGGAACCTGCTGGTCGATGTCGACCACGATGCCGGGTTCGTCCGACTCGAGCGGTTCCAGGGTGGCGAATTGGGAGTCGAGCAGTGCGGGCGGCATGAAGTGGTCGCTTCGCCCTTCGAGCCGGGAGGCGAGAACCTCACGCGACCCGGAGAGATGCACGAACCTGGTGTCCGGCGCCTCCGTGAGAATCGCGTCCCGGTAGGCACGGCGCAGTGCGGAGCAGGCGATGACCATCCCTGTTCCCTGCCGACCGGCATCCGCCAGCGTCTTTCCCACGGTGGCGAGCCAGGGCCAGCGGTCGTGGTCGTTCAACGGCTGTCCGCCGGCCATCTTCTCGATGTTGGATTGCGGGTGGAGGGAATCACCGTCGACGAACGGAACCCCGAGGGCGCCGGCGATGAGCGCCCCGATGGTGCTTTTGCCCGATCCGGAGACCCCCATCACAATGATCTGGGCGCCCTCGGGTGTTCCGTCGTCGTTAGTCATGTGTCGATTCTCCTACTTACCAGTCGTGGACGGTGCCATCGGCCAGCCGGTTGTACGGCAGGTAGGCGGTCTCATACGGGTACTTTCCGGCTTCGTCGACGTTCAGCTCGACGCCGATTCCCGGCTTGTTGCCCGGGTGCAGCATGCCGTCGTTCCAGGTGAAGGACTGCTCGAAGACGCTGTTGGTCTTCTCGCCGTGCTGCATGTACTCCTGGATGCCGAAGTTGTGGATGGCCATTCCCAGGTGCATGGCGGCGGCCATGCCGACCGGCGAGATGTCGGTGGGTCCGTGCATCCCCGACTTGATCTGGTACTGCGCGGCGTAGTCCAGCACCTTCTTGAGGTGCGAGATGCCTCCGGTGTGGGTAACGGCGCTGCGCACGTAGTCGATGAGCTGCTCGCGGATGATCTGCTGGTAGTCCCAGACCGTGTTGAAGATCTCACCGATGGCCAGCGGGGTGGTCGTGTGCTGGCGAACGAGGCGTAATGCCTCAGGGTTCTCGGCCGGGGTGCAGTCCTCGAGCCAGAACAGGTCGTACGGTTCGAGCGACTTGCCGAGCTTTGCCGCCTGGATCGGCGTCATCCGGTGATGACCGTCGTGGAGCAGCGGGATCTCAGGGCCGAACTCGTTGCGGACGGCCTCGAACACGGTGGGAACGTGGCGCAGGTAGCTGCGCGTGTCCCAGTCCTCCTCCGCCGGCAGCGCACCCCGCTGGGCAGGCTCGTGGTCGTAACGGACGCCCGTGTTTGCTTCGAACGTCGCGTTCGACGCGATGCCGTAGATCGACTTCAGGCCTGGCACGCCGGTCTGGATGCGGATCGACTTGTAGCCCTGCTCCTGGTGCTCGCGCACGCTGTCGAAAAGTTCGGGAAGCGACTTGCCCGAGGCGTGGCCGTACGCCATGAGGCCTGTGCGCGATGCGCCGCCGAGCAGCTGGTACAGCGGCATGCCCGCAGCCTTGGCCTTGATGTCCCAGAGGGCGACGTCGACGGCGGCGATGGCCGCCATGGTCACCGGACCACGGCGCCAGTATGCGCTGCGGTACAGGAACTGCCAGGTGTCCTCGATGTTGCGGGCGTCGCGTCCGATCAGGAGGGGCACGACGTGCTCCTTGAGATACGCCACCACGGAGAGTTCGCGCCCGTTGAGCGTCGCGTCGCCGAGCCCGGTGAGCCCGTCTTCGGTGGTGAGCTTCAACGTGACGAAGTTCCGGTCGGGACTCGTGACGATTACTTCGGCCTTCTCAATTTTCATGGCTGTTCCTTGGTCGAGGGGTGGGTTACTTGTCTGTGGACGGGAGGGCGTCGGTCGGCGGGACCGCGGTCGGCCCGGGGCGTTGCGCCGTGAAAGCGGCGGTGGAGAGCGCCGGGTCGATCTGCTCGGGGTTCTGGCCGGACTTCTCGCGACGCTCGGCGATCTCGAGGACGATCTCCTTGTGTCGCTTGTCGGTCAGCGGGTAGAAGATCATGACGGCGATGGCGAGGATGCTGGCGGCCAGCGGGATGAGACCGGCACCGGCGCGTATCCCCCACTCCGCTTGTGCGGACTGCACGGTCTCACCGGCGACGTACCCACCCCAGGCGAGCGCATAGGCAGCGAGTGCACCGCCGACGGCCTGTCCGGTCTTGCGGGTGAAGGAGAACAGGGCGTAGATGATTCCTTCGGCTCGGACGCCGGTCTTCCATTCGCCGTACTCGACGGTGTCGGCTTCGAGCGCCCAGACGAGCATGTTGACGAGGACGATGCCGAGCTGGCAGATCACCAGGCCGGAAAACCCGAGCCAGACCATGCTCGGCGGAGCGAGGAAGACGACAATCCCGCCGACGCCCATGATGCCGCCGCCGACCATGTAGGCGGCGCGTTTCCCGAACGTGCGGACGATCTTCGGAACGAATCCCGCGAGCCCGAAGACGATGATGAGCTGAAGTATGGAGAACACGGCGTACAGCGGAAGGGCGTGGAGCACGTCGCGCAGGTAGTACAGCTGAACGGTGCTGAGCGCCAGCATGCCGGTGAGGAACACGAACGAGCTGATGCAGAGCAGAACGAGCGGCTTGTTGCTCTTGAGGATCGCGAAGCTCTGCTTCATGGTCACGTGCGGCACGTCGCGCTTGACCCGCTCCTTCGCCGTGAACGCGGTGAAGAAGTACAGCGCGGTCCCGACGACGACGAAGCCGAGCGTCATGGAGGTGAAGATCGCCTGCAGGTCGTTGTCCTTCGTGATCAACGGGGCGACGAAGATGCCGAGTCCGGCGCCGACGATCATGGCGCCGATGGTCCGGGCGCTGGCGAGCTTCGCGCGTTCGCTGGGGTCCTGCGTCATCGCACCGGCGAGTGAGCCGTAGGGGATGTTCACGAGGCTGTACGCCAGGCCAAGCGCGGCATAGGTCAGGTAGGCGTAGATCAGCACGCCCGTCTCACCGATCTGCGGGATCGAGAAGGTGGCGACGCTCAGGAGCAGGAGGGGTATCGAGCCGAACATGAGGAACGGACGGAACTTGCCGAAGCGCTTGCTGTACGTCTTGTCGACGACCCGCCCGGCGAAGAGATCGGCGAAAGCGTCGAAGACCCGGACGACCAGCAGGAGAGTGCCTGCAGCGGCGGCGGAGATCCCGGCGACATCCGTGTAGTAGATCAGCAGGAACATCGTGGCGGTGGTGAAAGCCAGGTTGTTGGCGGCGTCGCCCGCGCCGTAGCCGACGATGCTGAGCTTGGTCAGCTTGCCTGCTGACTCAGCCGGGGGCTTGGTGATGCTCGAACTCATGGAAGGGCTCCTTTACCCGTGGTGCCGCGAACGGCTAGACGTTTCGTGTGCTTCGCGAGCGAAGCGGGGTCATGCGGGCAGCACGAGCAGCTGCGGGCATTCGTTTGGGGTCGGCAACCTCGCCGGTCGAGGTGCTCGCCAGGATGGCAAGGTTGCCGAGCTGTGGGGAATCGGGTCGATTCCTGATCGACGCGGTGCGCGAACCCGCAGCGGAGGGTCGAGGCGCTGGCGGAATGCGTGTGCCGACATGGCCTCTCCTCTTCGCTTCGTTGCGGGGACGCGCCCTCGCGAAAACTTTCAGTTCAATCGGGTGTTTCGCCGATTCGCTGATTAACAGTGAAACACGGATGATGCCTTTTGGCAAGCGGTTGCCACTCATCCATGCCAACACGATTTCGGGCCGGGTCTCTTCCGTCTCAAATCGCGGTGCTATCGGGGTGGGTTCCAGTGACGCGAAGGCCCCGTTTGGACGCCCTTTCGGTGCTTTTGCGTCACCGGAACCGGCAGCCATTGGGTGAGACGGCGTTCCAATGACGCGAAGACCCCGTTCGGACGCCCTATCGGTGCTTTTGCGTCACCGGAAGCGGCAGCCATTGGGTGAGACGGCGTTCCAGTGACGCGAAGACCCCGTTCGGACGCCCCATCGGTGCTTTTGCGTCACCGGAAGCGGCAGCCATTGGGTGAGACGGCGTTCCAATGACGCGAAGGCACCGTTCGGACGCCCTATCGGTGCTTTTGCGTCACCGGAAGCGGCAGCCCCTGGGTGAGACGGCGTTCCAATGACGCGAAGACACCGTTCGGACGCCCTATCGGTGCTTTTGCGTCACCGGAACCGGCAGCCATTGGGCGCTACGCCCGGGCCGCCACCGACTCGGCAGGACGGCGCGGATGGCCGCGAAGACGTCGTCATCCTCGACCAGGCGGTCGTCCACGAGGCGCAGGAGCGCTTCGTCGACCCCGTCGGCCGACGCGAGCGCCGCGTCGATCTGAGACGCGTGCGCGTCGGGAAGGAACGCACCCGACAGCACGAGTGCCAGCCAGGATCCGATGGCACGGATGCCGGCAGCACCCTCGCGCCCGCTTCGCCGCTCGGCGAGCAGAACAGGAACGACACGCACACGCAGCTTCGTGACCCCGTCCATGCCGATCTGGGTGAGCTTGTGCTCGATCCGGGCGTTCGTGAAACGCTCCAGCAGAGACGTCCGGTAGGCGTCGAGGTCGAGACCCTCCGGCAGGTTGCGGGCCGCATCGTCCCAGAAGGACGTGACCCAGCCCAGGCAGGTCTCATCTGCGATGGCGGAAGCCACGGTCTCATGCCCGCGGAGGCGACCGGCGTATGCCAGCAGGCTGTGCGCCCCGTTGAGGAGCCACAGCTTGCGGCGCTCGAAGGGTTCGATCTCGTCGACAAAGCGGGCGCCTGCGCGCTCCCAGGCCGGACGCCCGGCGGGGAAGTTCCCGGCGAGCACCCAGTCCCTGAACGGTTCGGTGACCACCGGGGCGGCGTCCAGCCACCCGGACAGCACTGAGGCCGCCTCGATGTCGGCGGCGGTGGTCTTCGGCGTGATGCGATCCACCGAGGTGGAGACGAAGGAGACGTTGGACGCGATCCACGCGGCTGTCTCAGGGTCGGCCAGCGCGGCGAGCGCGGTCAGGCCTCGTGCGACGAAGTCGCCGTTGTTCGGCATGTTGTCGCACGGAACGATGGCGAGCGGGCCGCCTCCTGCGAGGCGGCGGGCGTGCAGCCCGAGAACCAGACGGCCCAGCGTCGTCGTGGGTCCGCCGTCGAACGCTGCCGAGGTTTCGCCGAGGTGGCTGGTGAGCCAGTCGAGATCGGCTGACACCGCGGCATCCGCCAGGTTCGGTTCCGCAGAGGCGGTGAGCCTGTAGCCGGCTTCCGTGATGGTGGTCGTCACGATTGCGGTCGACGATGCGGCAAGAAGCTCGACGAAGCGTGAAAGATCGGCTCCGTCCACGGCTTCGACGATGCTCGGGATGACGGAAGCCACGTCGCGCTCCGCTGAGCGCTCGATCAGCGTGTACAGGCCCTCCTGCGGCGCAAGCTCGTTGGCGGCGGTGGCGTTGCGCCCGGTGAAGGCGGCGATGCCCCACTCCCCTGCCTCGTCGACCTGCGCGGTGTACCAGGCCTGGTGGGCGCGGTGGAAGGCGCCCAGGCCGATGTGGACGATCCGCACCGGGGCGATCGCGTTCGTTACGCCCTCGCGCTCGGCGAACGATTCGCGGGTCAGCGGGGAGGCAGAGATGGGCGGGATGCTCACAGTTTGAAGACCTTTCGGGGCATGGAGTCGACGAGATCGACGGCGATGCGTTCGGCGGCGGCCTGGTCGATCCGCCCCTCGCGCACGAGTCGCGCAAGGAAGGCGGAGTCAAGCCGGCGTGCCATGTCGTGGCGTGCGGGGATGGAGAGGAAGGCACGGGTGTCGTCGATGAAGCCGGAGCTGCGGTAGAACCCCGCGGTCTCGGTGACGGCCGCGCGGAACCGGGTCACGGCATCCGGTGCGTCGAGGAACCACCACGGCGCGCCGATGTAGACGCTCGGGTAGAAGCCGGCGAGCGGGGCGACCTCGCGGGAGTAGACGGTCTCGTCGACGCTGAAGAGGACGAGGTGGAAGTCCTTCTCGTTGCCGTACCGTTCGAGGAGGGGGCGGATGTTCTCCACGTAGGTCGTCGGAACCGGGATGTCGTGCCCGGTGTCCGGCCCGAACGCCGAGAACGTCTCGCTCGAGTGGTTGCGGTAGACGCCCGGATGCACGGTCATGACGAGCCCGTCGTCGACGCTCATGCGGGCGCTCTCGAGCAGCATGTGGCCGGTGAAGGCGCGGGCCTCTGCCGCGCTGAGCGTCCCGGCGAGTCCCTTCTCGAAGAGGGCGGCGGCATCCGATTCGGGCAGATCGAGGGTGTATGGCTCGAGCACACCGTGGTCGGCGGAGACGGCGCCGTTCTCGACGAAGAACCGGCGCCGGCCGGCGAGGGCGTCGAGGTAGCCGGCGTAGCTCGAGACGGATGTCCCGTTCCAGTCCGCGAGGCGGGCCACGTTCGCGGCCCAGGTCGGCGTGGCGGGGTTGAGGTAGGCGTCGGGGCGGAAGGTGGGCAGGACCCGTCCCGAGAAGGCCGGGTCGGCCGCGAGGGCACGGTGCGGCGCGAGGTCGTCCATGGGGTCGTCGGTGGTGGCCATCACCTCGATACCGAAACGTTCGAACAACGCGCGGGGGCGGAATTCCGGGGTGGTGAGCGATTCCTGGATGCGGTCGAAGACGGCATCCGCGTTGTCGGTGTCGGGGTGGACGTCGAGCCCGAACTGCTCGCTGAAGGTGTTCTGGAGCCAGTAGCCGGACGCGGTCCCCGCGTAGAGGTGCCAGTTCTCACTGAAGGTGCGCCAAATGTCGCGCGGTGAGGCGACCGTTCCGGGCGCTGCGCGGTCCGGGATGCCCAGCGCCTCGAGGCTGATGCCCGACGCGTGCATCAGTCGGGTGACGTAGTGATCGAATCGGATGAAGAGTTCAGCGGGGTTCGGGAACGGCTGATCCTCGACGAGGAGCGCCGGGTCGACGTGACCGTGCGGCGAGAGGATGGGCAGGTCCTTCACCTGCCCGTAGAGCGCGCGAGCCACCTCACGGGTGGAGGGGTCGGCGGGGAAC
Organism: Mycetocola sp. 2940; assembly: GCF_040548835.1. Taxonomy (NCBI): domain Bacteria; kingdom Bacillati; phylum Actinomycetota; class Actinomycetes; order Micrococcales; family Microbacteriaceae; genus Mycetocola; species Mycetocola sp. 2940. The sequence continues at coordinate 147,722 of NZ_JBEPSK010000006.1, read as the reverse complement.
AGGCGGTCGGGATCGAGTTGCAGCTTCATTGACACCCTTTCATTCAAGCCGCTCCCTCCCGGTTTTGTCAACCGGTTGCCATTTCTTGCACGAATGTGTCAGACTGGGCCGCATCAAGGGACCAGCCTCGGTCCAATCTGTCAACCGGCTTCCGTCTTCGGCAGCCGCGCATCCAGTCCCCGAATCCAATGGAGGAATTCCCGTGGCGAAAATCGGCGTCCAGGCCATGATGCTCAAAGACAGCTTCGTTGAGGTCGGAGCGCTCGAGACGCTCCGCAAGGTGAGCGAGATCGGCTATTCCGCTGTTGAGATCTCGCAGATCCCGATGACTCCCGAGAATGTCGACGAACTGGCGCGGTCCCGCGACGAACTCGGCATGGACATCGCCTCGCTTTCCGCCAACCTGAGGATCGCACCGGGCACGCCAGGCGAGTCGCTCACCACCGGGTTCGACAAGATCGTCGCCGACGCGAAGGCGCTCGACGTGTCGATGGTCCGGATCGGCATGCTGCCATTCGACGCGATGGGGTCACTCGACAAGGTTCTCGACTTCTGCGACGCCACGAACGATGTGGCCGCGCGACTCGCCGAGCAGGGCATCGGCCTTTACTACCACAACCACCACATCGAGTTCGCGAAGTACGACGGCAAGCACCTGCTCGACATCATCGCCGACCGCGCGCCCCTCCTGGGCCTCGAACTCGATGTGCACTGGATCCAGCGCGGTGGCCTCGACCCCGTGTCGACGATCGCGAAGTACAGCGACCGGGTCGCAATGATCCACCTCAAGGATTACCGGATCGGGTCGATGCCGGATTCCGCCTTCGAAGCCCTGGCATCCGGGGACATCCCCGCCTTCATGGCGGCGTTCACCGGTGTCGTGCAGTTCGCCGAGGTGGGCGAGGGTAACCTCGACTTCCCGGGGATCATTGAGCAGAGCCTCGCCAGCGACGCGAAGTACCTCCTGGTCGAGCAGGACGACCTCTACGGTCGCGACGTCTTCGACTGCCTGGCGACGTCGAGGAACAACCTCGTCGCGCTGGGCTACGAGCACCTGTTCTGAGCCCGGGCATCCGCAGAGATCGTGGCTCGGCCCATTGGGTGAACTGCGCCCATCGAGTCACCACAACCTGCTGCTGAGGGCTCGAGTTCGCACAGAACGCAGCTCACGGATGCCACAAGCAACGATTCGCGGCGAATCGAACGCCCCGAGGCGGCCGGCCCCCGCTCAGCCGCCCGAACCATCGGTCTCAAGGGCCGTCCGGGCGATCGACTGGTCCCTGAACGCTCTCCGATTGCCCACGAACGACCGTCTCGGCCCAATCGGGTGAACTGCGCCCACGAGTCACCCGGCTGCTGAGGGCTCGAGTTCGCACAGAACGCAGCTCACGGATGCAACAAGCAACGATTCGCGGCGAATCGAACGCCCCGAGGCGGCCGGCCCCCGCTCAGCCGCCCGAACCATCGGTCCCAAGGGCCGTCCGGGCGATCGACTGGTCCCTAAACGCTCTCCGATCGCCCACGAACGACCCTCCAGGCCCAATCGGTGGAGCTGCGCCATCGAGTCACCACAAACGACTGCTGAGGGCTCGAATTCGCACAGAACGCAGCTCACGGATGCCACAAACAACAATTCGCGGCGAATCGAACGCCCCGAGGAGCCCGGCCCCCGCTCAGCGGCTTGACGGCCCGGTCGACCCGCGCACGATCAGCGACGTCACGATCGGCTCGTCGTTGCCGCCCGACGCAACCCGGTCGGCCCCGAGCATCTCGAGCATCAGCCGCACGGCACGTTCGCCGGCGAGGCCCAGTGGGGTTCGAACCGTCGTCAGCGCCGGTGACGTGAAGTCGGAACCGAAGATGTCGTCGAAGCCGATGACGCTCAGCCGGCCGGGCACGTCGATCCCCTGGTCGGCCGCGGCACGGAGAAGACCGATGGCCATGAGGTCGTTGTAGGCGACGACAGCGGTGACGCCCGCGGCGACAACCCGGGACAGCGCTGCCCGTCCACCGTCGAGTGTGGGCACACCGGGTCCGATCTCGACGATGGTCATGCCGCAGGCAAGGGCACGCTCCAGCAGGGCCGTCCAGCGGGTGGTACTCATCCACGAGTTCGCCGGCCCGGACAGGTAGGCGATGCTCTTGTGCCCGAACTCGGCGAGGTGGGCGACAGCCTGGTCGATGCCGGGAGTCACGTCGGGCAGGATGCTCGACACTCCCTCGACATCCCGGTTGATGACCACCAGCGGTTTGGCCTCGGCCAGTCGCTGGATCTGCTCGTCGTTGAGCCGGGTGGTGCCGAGGATGAGTCCGTCCACAGAGGGCTGGATCCGCTCAGCGGTCGTGGCTTCACGCTCCCCGGACTCCTCGGACTCCGCGATCACGAGCGTGTAGCCCTGTTCCGCGGCGGCGTGCTCGGCGCCGCGGACGATGCCGAAGATCATCGGGTTGGTGATGTCGGCCAGCAGCAGCCCGAGCGTGTTCGTGCGACCGGTCGGCAGGGCGCGAGCCATCGGGTTGAGCCGGTAGTTCAGCTCTTTCGCCGCCGCGTGGATGCGCTCTTCGGTTTTGATGTTGATTCGTCCGGGCTGGCTGAGCGCGCGTGAGACAGTGGACGGGTTCACCCCGGCCAGCTTCGCGACATCGTAGATCGTGGGAGCTGACTTGCCTCCGCGCGGCGCGCGAACGCGCGCCGGGCGAGGGGGCTCCGCTGCGGCGTCGCTCGACATGTCAGCACTCCTCCGGGCGTTGGCACGCCGTCTGCAGTGGGCCTGGACGGCCCTTCTCTACGGTATCGCACGCCCTCGATGCCGATCACGCCGCAACACCGGCGTGGGCATCCAGTCCGCGTCGTCCGGCCGCCGTCGCAGCGCGTAGCCACGAAACGGCACGAACCAACCCCGGACGAGCGCGGAATGCGGGCGACTAGTTACGCTCCGGGAAGGTGCCTTCCGCAGCGATCCGGGAGTTCAGTTCCGCGAGGAACACGTCCTCGTCGAAGTCGAGCGAGACCTCCTGCCCGGTCCACGCCGAGAGGTGGATGGCGTTCGCGAGGCGCACGCCCTGGATGCCATCGGAACCGGGGGCGAGCAACGGCGTCCCCTCGAGGATGTTGGCGGCGAAGTTCTCGAGCACGCCGGAGTGTTGCGCTCCCCAGGCGGAATCGAACTCGATCGTCTCCTGCGTGTACAACTCGTCGACGTTGAGCTGCCCCATGAACAGCTTCGTGACGTCGTCCATGCCCATGCTCTCGGAGAGCTCGCGCTCGGGTCGATTGAGCCGGGTGACCGTCGCCGTCTTGCTGTTCTCGACCACGATCTTGCCCTGGTCGCCGACGATCTCGAACCGGTCCGTCCCGGTCAGCTCGTGGGTTGCCGTGATGAAGACGCCCGTGGCGCCGTTGCCGTAGTCGACGAGCGCGGTGACTTCGTCTTCGACGGCGATGTTCCGTCGGTAACCGAACGCCACCTTCGAGTAGACCGACTTCGGGACCCCGCAGATCCACTGCCACAGGTCGAGTTGGTGGGGCGCCTGGTTGACGAGGACCCCGCCGCCTTCGCCGCCCCAGGTCGCGCGCCACGCGCTCTGGTCGTAGTAGCCCTGCGGTCTCCACCAGTTCGTGATGATCCAGTTCGTCCGCAGGATGGTGCCGATTTCGCCGTTGTCGACGATCTCCTTCAGGCGGATGTACAGCGGGTTGTTCCGCTGGTTGAACATGATGCCGAAGCTGAGGTCGGGCTTGGACGCAGCGAACGCGTTCAGCTCGGCGACCTGCCTGGTGTAGACCCCTGCCGGCTTCTCGAGAAGGGCGTGGATGTTCCGCTGCAGCGCGTCCATTCCCATCTGCGGGTGGAGGAAGTGGGGGACGCAGGTGACGATGGCGTTGACGGTACCGCTGTCGAGCAGGTCGAGGTAGTCCTCGAAGAAGGCGGCATCCGGGAAACTTTCAGCGGCGATGGCAGCCTTCTCGGGGTTGTGGTCGGCGATCGCCGCCACTTCCATGTTAGGAACGAGGCCGTCGGCGATGAACCTGGCGTACATCGAACCCTGGGCGCCGAGCCCGATGATTCCGAGGCGGACTTTTGTCGTCATGGCTGGAGATTCCGTTCTGTTATGTCGGGTAGCGGGGAAACGGCACGGTCGGCCCGCTGGGGATAGGACTGGTCGTAGACCTCCTGGACGATCTCGAAGGAGGCTCGGGCGGCGACCGGGTCGATCCAGAACATGCCGTCCTCGGCGAGGCTGGAATAGAAGTCCTGGATGAGCAACTCGTGGGAGACGCCCCAGTAGGCGCGCTCCCCCGTCGCTGTCGCCACTTCGGCCACCGTGTCGACAGTGCCGTCGGCATGCGTCACGGTCAGGTCGCCGCGGAGGTGAAGCGTCGCTTTCTCGGTCACGATCTCGATGTCGACCGGCGCGTTCGACGCATGCCCCAGCGTCGCGTAGAGCACGCTCCGGGCACCGCCCTCATGCGTGAGCACCATTTCGGCAGTGTCCTCGACCTCGATGACGTCGTCCAGGTGTCGGGTGCTGGCGTTCCCGCGAACCGAGGTGACCGGGCCGACGAGCCATTGGACGAGGTCGACGGTGTGGATGGCCTGGTTCATGAGGAGCCCGCCGCCGCCGGTCGACCAGCGCCCCCGCCAGGGGCGGTCGAGGTAGTACGCGGCAGCCCGGTGCCAGAGCACCGTGGCCGAGGAGCCGAGCACACGCCCGAGTTCGCCGGTCGACAGCGCCAGGTGCGCTGCGCGCACAGGCGCGTTGTACCGGTTCTGGAAGCAGATCGCGATCTTCGCCCTGCTCGCTTTCGCGGCGTCGACGAGCCTCGCCGCTTCGTCCCGCGTGTGCGCCACCGGTTTCTCCAGCACCACGTGGATGCCACGCTGGAGGGCATCCGCCGCGATGGCGGCGTGGGTGGAATGCGGCGTGCAGACGTGCACGACATCCGGGCGCGCCTCGTCGAACAGGGCGAGGTGGTCAGCGAAGCCCGGGACGCCGTTCGCAACGGATGCCGCCGCCAGGCGCCCGGGGTCGGTGTCGCAGACCGCGACCAGGTGGGCTCCTGCAACGGTGGTGATCGCAGCGAGGTGGAGGGCCGAGATGTCGCCGCAGCCGATGATTGCGGCGCGATACCCGGTCATACGTCGGCCCCCGATGAGGCAGCAAGGGGGCCACGGCCCATGCTGCTGAGCACGTTCTCGTACTGGCGGACATGATCGGAGAACGCGGCGTCGACCGACCCCTGACGGTCTCGCGACGATGCATCGTCGAACGGAAACCATCGGCCTGGACCGCTGTCGCCCGGGTCGCGGTTTCCTCCGACGACCGTCTTTCCGGCGGCGACCGCCTGGCCTGCCGCCGAGGAATCCTCGATCTCACCGATGGCGACGATGTCGATGGCGAGCGCCGCCAGTGCGCTGTCCAGATCGGCGAAAAGCAGGGCGCGCTCCCCCTCGAACCGATGAACGATTCGTTCGATCATCGCGGCCCCCGAAGCGGCATCCGGATCGACGATCGCGACGAGCCGGAGGTCGGGATGCGCGACGACGACCCGGGCATGCGTCCGGGCGAGCGTCCCAGCGCCGAGGATCGCAACGGTGGCCGGTCCTGGGGTCATTTGGTGCCCACCCCGATTCCCGAGAGCAGACCGCTGAACGCACGGGCCGCCTGGCCGAAGGCCGCCGGACCCGAGAAGCCACCGAGGGCATGCGCCTCATCGAGGTGTGGTTCGAGGGACGCGAAGCCGGTGTAGCCGTCGTCCCTCAACGCGGTGAGCGTTTCGAGGACCTGGCCGTCACCCTCGCCCGCCGGGACGACCGCGCCGGTGGCGGCGACGGCATCCTTCACCTGGAGGTAGTCGAGGTACGGCCGCAGCATCGCGTAGCCGTCGTCATGGGGATGCGCGACGCCCACCTGGACGAAGTTCGCGCTGTCCCAGGCGAGTCTGAGCGCAGCCGAACCAACCGACTCGACGAGGTCGAGCACCCGCTCGGGGGTGTCGCCGTAGATGTCCTTCTCGTTCTCGTGCAGGAGGAGAACGCCTTCGCGCTCCGCCTCGTCGGCGAGGAGCCGCATCCGGAGCATCACGTCGTCGCGGGTCGACTCGACCGGGACGCCCTCGCCGCGGAAGAAGGAGAAGACCCGGATATTCGGGGTCCCGAGAGCGTGGGCCACCCGGATGATGCGCCGCAGGCGCTGCACCTCCAGCTCGGGGTCCAACGAGACATCGACCTTGCCGATCGGGGAGGCGACGGCGGATGCCTGCATGCCCTGTTTGGCCAGCAAAGCGGCGAGTGTCGACAGCTGGTCGTCGGAGAGGTCGACGACGTTGGTGCCCCACGCGCTGCGCACCTCGATGTGCGAGGCACCGAGGGCCTTGAGCACGGCGACCTGCACGGCGGGGTCTGGGTCGATCTCGTCGCCGAAACCGGAGAGGGTCCAGGTAACAGCTCTGGATTGGGTCATGGAAGAAGCCACCTTTGGGTTGGTCACGTCGCTGGGAACCTCGGCGGAATGGAACGGATCCGCAAGGCGATGGGCCTCAGCCTAGGTCGGTTTTGCCATTTATGCAACCGATTGCCAAATGGTGCGTCGGCCGTTTGGCAATCGGTTGACAAATCGGCGCGGCGTGGTGTCTCATAGAAAGATGCCGCGGGTGTCTCCGCGCCGTGCTTCCCCTGAAAACAAGGATGTCCTCATGGTCGATCTCCGCGCCAAGCCCTTCTTCCTCGACGATGCCGCTGTCGCCTGGGTCGAGGAAACGCTCGAGTCGCTCACGCTCGAGGAGAAGATCGGCCAGCTCTTCATCAACCTCAACGTGTCGTTCGACGAGGGCTACCTCGACAACATCGTCGGCAACTACGCCGTCGGCGGAATCCGCTACATGGGCGCGGATTCGAAAACCGTGCAGGACCACATCCGCTACGCGCAGTCGAAGGCGAAGGTTCCCCTCCTCGTCGCATCCAATCCTGAGATGGGCGGCGCAGGCAGCGCCGACGACGGGACGCTCGTCGCGACGCACCTCGCGGCCGGGTCTCACCCCGACAAGTCCATCGCACGGCTCATGGGCCAGGTCGCCGGCCGGGAGACCGCCGCGATGGGCTGCAACTGGGCGTTCGCCCCGATCGTCGACATCCACTACAACTGGCGCAACACGGTGATCAGCACCCGCTCGTTCGGAAACACCCCGGACGTCGTCATCGAACGGGCCAAGGAGTACTTCGACGGCATCAGCGAGTCGAACACCGTCTGCGCGATGAAACACTTCCCCGGCGACGGCATCGACGAACGCGACCAGCACGTGGTCACGAGCTACAACACCCTCGGCTACCACGACTGGAACGCCAGCTACGGCCGGGTCTACCGGGAACTCATCGACCACGGTGTGCAATCCATCATGATCGGGCACATCGGCGCCCCCGACCTGTCGAAGCATTTCCGCCCCGAAATGACGGATGCCGACATCCTCCCCGCCACGCTGGCCCCCGAACTCCTCAACGACCTCCTCCGGACCGAACTCGGCTTCAACGGCCTGATCCTCACCGACGCGTCGATGATGATCGGGATGACGCAGGCGAAGAAACGCAGCGAGCTCGTCCCGGCGGCGATCGCCGCCGGCTGCGACATGTTCCTGTTCTTCCGCAACGCGGACGAGGACTTCCGGTACATGCTCGACGGATACCGCAGCGGCGTGATCACCGAAGAGCGCCTCCGCGACGCCGTGCTTCGCATCCTCGCGCTCAAGGCGTCGCTCGGCCTGCACGCAACGCCGCGGAACGAGCTCGTTCCGGGCCCTGAAGCGCTGGCGGTCATCGGCAGCGCCGAGCACCACGCCATCGCAGCGACGATCGCCGACAAGACGGTCACCCTCGTCAAGGACACCCAGGGCAACCTCCCCCTCACGCCCGAGACGCACAAACGCATCCGGCTGTACGGAATCAGTGGGCAGGCCGACTTCACCGGGACGGACCCGAGCGGCTACCTCGAGGTCGCGAGGGACGAACTGGAGAAGGCCGGCTTCGACGTGCACGTCTTCAAGAACGCGAAGCAGCGCGCCGCCGAGGGCGAAGAGAACGTCTACTTCCACACCGTCATGGCCGATGAAGCCAACGAGCAGTACGCCGAGAAGTACGACGCCGCGATCGTCTTCGCCAACGTCACCGGTTTCGCGCAGGAGGCGAGCATCCGCATCACCTGGTCGACGCCGATGGCTGCTGAAATCCCCTGGTACGTCACCGAGGTCCCCACGGTCTTCGTGTCGCTCGCGCAGCCGAATCACCTGATCGACGTGCCGATGGTCAAGACGATGATCCACGCGCACGCGCCGAGCCGCGAAGCGATCGCCGCAGCGGTCGAGAAGATCCAGGGTCTCTCGAAGTTCACCGGTACGTTCAACGAGAACGTCTGGTGCGACACCTTCGGAACCAGGCTCTGACCTCACCACGCCACCGGCGTCACGTGAGGAATCCGACATACCCGATTTGCTAGCGTGTACACCAAGCCCGGTCGCGTCGACCTGGCTCCCCCCTGCTTTTCCACTCCTCTTCGCGAGGACTGTCCGAACTTCTGACCGCTGACCACAAGAGGAGATCTTCATGGCGGATACAACCAAGGCCCAGGCCAACATCGGCGTCGTCGGGCTGGCGGTGATGGGCTCCAACCTGGCCCGCAACCTCGCCAGCCGTGAGGGGAACACCGTTGCGGTCTACAACCGCTCGTGGGAGAAAACCGACACCCTTCTCACCGAGCACCCCGAGGCCGGTTTCATCGCGTCGGAGAAGATCGAAGACTTCGTCGCGTCGCTGCAGAAGCCGCGCACGGCGATCATCATGGTGCAGGCAGGCAAGGGCACCGACGCCGTCATCGACCAGCTCACGCAGCTCTTCGAACCGGGTGACATCATCGTCGACGGCGGGAACGCCCTCTTCACCGACACGATCCGCCGCGAGAAGGCCGTCCGCGAGACCGGCATCAACTTCGTCGGCGCCGGCATCTCCGGCGGAGAAGAAGGCGCCCTCAAGGGCCCCTCGATCATGCCGGGCGGCTCAGCAGAGGCCTACGAGACCCTCGGTCCCATCCTCTCCTCGATCGCAGCCGTCGCCGAGGGCGAGCCGTGCGTGACGCACATCGGTACCGACGGCGCCGGCCACTTCGTCAAGATGATCCACAACGGCATCGAATACGCCGACATGCAGCTCATCGCCGAGGCGTACGACCTCATCCGCCGCGGCACCGGCAAGTCGCCGGCCGAGATCGCCGATGTCTTCGCCGAGTGGAACCGCGGCGAACTCGAGAGCTACCTCATCGAGATCACCGCCGAGGTGCTCCGCCAGGTCGACGCGAAGACCGGCCAGCCCCTCGTCGACGTCATCGTCGACCAGGCCGGTTCCAAGGGCACCGGCGTCTGGACTGTCCAGACCGCGCTCAACCTCGGCGTCCCCGTCTCCGGAATCGCCGAAGCCGTGTTCGCGCGCGGTCTCTCGTCGCACCCGGAGCAGCGGAACGCGGCATCCGACCTTCCCGGACCGAGCGACGACTGGACCGTCGAAAACTCAGACGCCTTCATCGAGGACGTCCGCCTCGCCCTCTACGCATCGAAGATCGTCGCCTACTCGCAGGGCTTCGACGCCATTGCGGCCGGGGCTGACGAGCACGGCTGGAACATCGACCTCGGCGCCGTGTCGAAGATCTGGCGCGGCGGCTGCATCATCCGCGCCCAGTTCCTCAACCACATCGCCGACTCGTACGCCGAAGTGCCCGACCTCAAGCTTCTCCTCGCCGCACCGTACTTCGCCGACGCGATGACCGGGGCGCAGGAGGCCTGGCGTCGTGTCGTCGTCGCGTCGGCCCAGTCCGGCATCCCTGCTCCGGCGTTCTCGTCGTCGCTGTCGTACTACGACGGACTGCGGGCAGAGCGGCTCCCCGCCGCGCTCGTGCAGGGCCAGCGTGACTTCTTCGGTGCCCACACCTACAAGCGGGTCGACGCCGAAGGCACCTTCCACACGCTGTGGTCCGGCGACCGCAGCGAGGTCCAGGCCGTCGACAGCCACTAGTCGTTCGTCACACGAACCGGGCCTCCGTCATCGACGGGGGCCCGGTTTCGTTTACCGCGCCGGCGGGATGCTGCGCCGCCGATGGAGCACGCGGGTGTTGTGCCCGCGCGCCGGTGGAAGCGCACCCGCGCGGGGACGATCCGCCCGCGCGACCGACTCTCTCCGACAGATGCGCCCCGGGCCGGTACGCTCGAAGTAACACACCCGGAAGGCCCCATGACTACCAACCTCTCGACGCCCCAGACGGCTACCCGTCAGGTGGTCAGCTGGAATCTGCTGCCCGGGCTGCTGCTCGCCGCATCGGGATTCCTGCTCTTCGGCGTCCACTGGCGTCCGGGCGGCTACATCGTGCTGGCCGCAGCCCTCGTCGCCGCCCTGATCGTCAACCGCGCCCTCGCGAAGGACCTTCTGCTCATCGCTGTCGGGCTGGGAATCATCAGCCTCGTCCAGATCAACACGGACATCTCCTGGGACCACATGCTCGTCATGGGAACCGCCCTCGCCGCCGCCGTGCTGGTCCCCTACCTCACCTCACGGTTCGTCTACCGCGACCACGCCATTCGGTTCCCGGTGGCGACCGGGCAGCGCTGGACCAAAGTCGAGTGGTGGTACCTCATCGCCGTCGTCGTGCTCGGCTGGGTCCTCCTCCCGGTGTACATGATCCCGACGGGTGTCTACGAGAACTGGCCCGCGGCATCCGAGCCCGATGAGATCGCCCGCCTGTTCCTCGGCACCAATGCGCTCGGCATCTGGGATGAACTGTTCTTCATCTGCACCTGTTACACCCTGCTGCGCCGCCACTTTCCCGACTGGCAGGCGAACCTGATCCAGGCGGTCCTGTTCACCTCGTTCCTCTGGGAGCTCGGTTTCCACGCCTGGGGCCCGCTGCTGATCTTCCCGTTCGCTCTCGTACAGGGCTGGATCTTCAAGCAGACCAAGTCGCTCAGCTACATCGTCAGTGTGCACCTGCTCTTCGACTTCGTGCTGTTCCTCGTGCTCCTCCACGCCCACAACCCCGAATGGCTGGCCATCTTCGTCTATTGACGCGGGCCGTGGCGGCTGGGAATCGGCCGGATGCCCCGCGGCGACGTTGGCGTCACGCCCGCAGCGGAGGACAATGGGGACCCAACCGTGAGGAGTTCACCATGACCGATGACCGCACCCAGGACGCCCCCGTCGAGGACCAGCACCCGCAGCCGCTCGAAGACAAGGTTGCCGGAATCCTCGTGCAGGAAGAGGCGGACCTCGCCGGCCACGACCAGGCCGAAATCCTCGACGCACTGAGGCAGCGATTCGCGGATGCCGGCATCGCGATCTCCGAGGATGAACTCCTCGAGCAGAGCATCAGAATCTCCGCGTCAGAGGGCGGAACGTTCTCTAATCGCTGAGAACACATCTTGAAAAACTGTCAACCCCCTGTACAGGGGCGGAGTTAAAACTTACTCTCAGCAGTAGAAGATCCTTCCCCGAGTTACCCCGCTTAGGTGCTAGTGAGAGCACCCGGACGACGGGATATTCCGGAGGGTCTTTGGGGGCGGGATAGTCGGGATATCCCGCCCTCTCTCATGGCTGGGTGACGGGACGCCGCCTATGCGGCACCGTCGAACATGCTCGTCACGGAGCCGTCCTCGAAGACCTCACGAATGGCGCGGCCGAGCAGCGGCGCGATCGGTAGCACGGTGAGGGTCGCGAAGCGCTTCTCCTCCGGGATCGGCAGGGTGTCGGTGACCACGACGGAGTCGATGAAGTCGCTCTGCAGGATCTCGGTTGCCGGGTCGCTGAAGACCGCGTGGGTGGCTGCGACGACGACGCCGAGTGCCCCGGCAGCCTTGAGCGCTTCAGCTGCACGGACGATGGTGCGGCCGGTGTCGATGAGGTCGTCGACGAGCAGGCAGACACGCCCCTCCACCTGTCCGACGATCTCGTGCACCGAAACCTGGTTCGGCACGAGCGGGTCGCGGCGCTTGTGGATGATCGCCAGCGGGACGCCGAGCTTGTCGCTCCAGATGTCGGCGACACGCACCCGACCCATGTCGGGCGAGACGATGGTGAGGGTCTCCGGATCGAGCTTCTCACGGAAGTGGCCGAGCAGCACCGGCATCGCGAACAGGTGGTCGACGGGGCCGTCGAAGAAGCCCTGGATCTGGGCGGCGTGCAGGTCGACGCTCATGATGCGGTCGGCGCCGGCGACCTTGAACAGGTCGGCGACAAGGCGGGCAGAGATCGGCTCGCGGCCGCGGCCCTTCTTGTCCTGCCGGGCGTACGGGTAGAACGGGGCGACGACCGTGATCCGCTTGGCGGAAGCCCGCTTGAGGGCATCCACCATGATGAGCTGTTCCATCAGCCACTCGTTGATCGGCGCGGTGTGCGACTGGATGACGAAGGCGTCGCTCCCCCGCACGCTTTCGTCGAAGCGGGCATAGAGCTCGCCGTTGGCGAAGGTTCGCGCGTCGGTCGGTACGAGTTCTGAGCCGAGCTCTGCAGCGATGTCGAGCGCGAGTTGCGGGTGCGCCCTCCCTGACACGAGGACCAGTCGTTTCACTCCGCTGCTTTTGATGCCCGACACGAGCCCTGCTTCCTGCCGACACCGTCGGCTTTAGTGCTTAGTTTTCTTCGGGGGACGTGTGCTGGGCCCGGGCAGCAGCCTCAGCTGCCGCCGTGCCCGGACGGTGGGATTCGGTCCAGCCGTCCATGTTGCGTTGGGGGGCGACGTTGATCGCCAGCGCTCCGGCCGGGACATCCTTGCGGACGACCGTTCCAGCTCCGGTATACGCCCCGTCGCCAATCCTAACCGGAGCGACGAATACGCCGTGCGAACCGGTCCGCACGTGGGACCCCACGACCGACGAGTGCTTCTTCACCCCGTCGTAGTTCGCGAAGATGCTGCCGGCGCCGATGTTCGACTGCTCACCGATCTCGGCGTCGCCCACGTAGGACAGGTGAGGGACCTTGCTCCCGGCGCCGATCCGCGCGTTCTTGGTCTCGACGAAGGCACCGATCTTGCCGTCTGCGCCCAGGATCGTTCCCGGCCGCAGAAAGGAGAACGGCCCGACGGATGCTCCCGCGCCGATCACCGCGAGGGTCGCGTCCGTGCGCTTCACCTCGGCGCCCTCCCCCACCTCACAGTCGACGAGGGTGGTGTCCGGGCCGATCACGGCGCCGGTCTCGACGGCGGTCGCACCGAGGAGCTGCGTGCCCGGCTTGACCGTCACATCGGGCGCGAGGCTGACCGTGAGGTCGATCCAGGTCGACGCCGGGTCCTGGATGGTCACCCCGGCCATCTGCCAGCCCCGGACGATGAAGGAATTCAGGCGCAGGGCCTGGGCGCTCAGCTGGGCCCGGTCGTTGACGCCTTCGACCAGCCAGGGCTCTGCCACCGGAATGGCGGCGACGGCGTTCCCCGCCTTGCGGAGCAGCCCGACCACGTCGGTGAGGTACTTCTCGCCCTGGGCGTTGTCGGTGGTGAGGTTCGCCAGTTGGGCGCGGAGGGCGCCGAGCGTGAAGAGGTAGACGCCGGCGTTGATCTCGCGCACCGCCCGCTCCTCTACCGAGGCATCCTTCTGTTCCACGATGCGGTCGAGTCCCCCGGACTCGCCGCGGATGATGCGACCGTACCCGGTGGCGTCGTCGAGAACGGCGGAGAGCAGCGTCGCAGCAGTCCGCTCCTCACGGTGCCGGGCGACAAGCGCGGACAGGGTGTCGGCGTCGAGGAGGGGGACGTCGCCGTTGACCACGAGGACGTCGCCCTCGAAGTCCGCCGGAAGCGCGTCGACGGCCTGCTCTACAGCGCGACCGGTGCCGGGAACCTCGTCCTGGTCGACGATGATGCTGTCGGGGAGCTCGGACGAGATCACTTCAGCGAGTCGGTCGCGTTCGTAGCGAACGACGGCCACGACATGGGCGGCGTCGAGCGCGCGGGCCGTCGCGAGGACGTGACCGACCAGCGGCACGCCGGCGATTGGATGGAGAAGCTTCGGAGTCGAGGATTTCATGCGCGTTCCCTGGCCGGCGGCCAGGATCACGATGGCAAGGTTGTTGTCTGGCACGATACTCCCCAGAAAATCCGATCGGGCGACCTGCCCACATTCGGGTCGTCCAGGTCGTACAAGACCAGGACGCACCGCTCCGCCTCCAGGACTCGAACCTGGACCGAACAACTCCAAAGGTTGCCGTGCTGCCATTACACTAAGGCGGACCGCACTCGCATGCAGTAGTCCAGTCTGCCAGAAAGTTGCTGGAGAGTTGCGCGGCCCGCTCGCCGTCATAATGGACGCATGCCCGAAGATCATGACGAAGTCGACCGCATCGTCACAGCGTGGCAGCGCGAACGCCCCGATCTGAATTTCGCTCCGCTGCAGGTGCTCTCCCGTGTCGGCCGGCTGACCCACCACCTCGACCGCGCGCGGCGGACAGCCTTTACCCGGTCCAAGCTCGAATCGTGGGAGTTCGACGTACTGAGCGCGCTGCGACGGGAGGGCGAGCCGTACACCCTCAGCCCGAAGCAGTTGCTGCAGCAGACGCTGGTTTCCAGCGGCACGATGACGAACCGGATCGACCGCCTCGTGGCATCCGGACTTGTCGAGCGCAAGGCGGATCCGGGTGACGGCCGCGGCATTCTCGTGGTGATGACGCTGACCGGTCTGACCCGGGTCGACGCCGCCATAACACGCCTCGTCGACGCGGAGGCCGACATGCTCGCGGCGCTCTCCGCGGCGGATCAGCAGAAACTCGCGGCACTGCTCCGCAAGCTCAGCATGGGCTTCGACCGCAGCTGACGGCTCCGGAGTCGCGAACCTAACGCCGCATGATCTTCCTGGCGAGGGAATTCCCGAAGAACTGGATCAGCTGCACGAACACGATGACGACAAGCACGGCCGCCCACGTGACGGCGGGGTTGAACTGACGGTAGCCGTACTGGATCGCGAAGTTGCCGATGCCGCCGCCGCCGATGTAGCCGCCCACCGCGGACATGTCTACGAGAACGATCAGGACGAAGGTGTAACCGAGGATCAGTGGCCCGAGCGCTTCAGGGAGCAGGACGGTGCGGATGATACGGAACGGCCCGGCACCGGCCGCGCGTGCGGCTTCGATCACCCCGGGCGACACGGTGAGCAGGTTCTGCTCGACGATGCGGCTGATGCCGAAGGCGGCGCCGATCGAGATGGCGAAGATGAGCGCGCCGTTGCCGATGCCGGTTCCGAGGACGGCACGGGCCAGCGGCTGGATGGCGGCGATGAAGATGATGAACGGGATCGGCCGGAAGATGTTCACGAGTACGTTGATCACCGTGAACGCGACCCGGTTCTCCAGGATCGAACCGGCGCGCGTCACGTAAAGACCGAGCCCGATGAAGAGGCCGGCGATGCCGCCGAAGAGCAGGCTCGCCGCGACGATGTACAGCGTCTCCCACGCGGCTTCACCGAGCAAGGGCAGGAGGTCGATGAGTTTGTCCATTATCGGCTCACCTCCGTGACTTCTGAGTGGGTGGCTATTCGGGCGAGAGCGGCGTCGAGGGCTGCGTCCTCCCCGGTCAGCGCGAGCGTGAGGTGCCCAAAAGCGCGGCCGCGGATGTCGTTGATCCCGCCGTAGACGAGTTCGAAGCGGATGCCGGCTTCGGCGAGGTCGAGGAACACCTGCGCCTGCGAGGCGTTGCCGTCGCGGAACGAGAAAGTGACGATCCGTCCCTCGTGACGGGCCTTGAGGGTAGCGACTTCGACCGGTGACGGGATGCCCTGCACCACGGTCGAGACGAACCGCGCGCTGGCCGCGTTCTCCGGCTGCGAGAAGACGTCGAAGACATCCCCGCGTTCGACGATTCGACCGCCGTCCATGACGGCCACCTTGGTGGCGAGGCTGCGGATGACGTCCATCTCGTGGGTGATGAGGATGATGGTGACCCCGAGTTCGCGGTTGACCCGGTCGAGGAGGGCGAGCACTTCGCTCGTCGTCTCCGGGTCCAGGGCGCTGGTCGCCTCGTCGGCGAGCAGGAGCGACGGTGAGGTGGCCAGTGCCCGGGCGATGCCGACCCGCTGCTTCTGGCCGCCGGACAGCTGGTCCGGGTAGTTCTTCGCCTTGTCGCTGAGCCCGACGAAGGCGAGCATCTCGGCGACACGGGCGGTGACTTCGGTTTTGGACCGTCCGGCGACTTCGAGCGGGTAGGCGACGTTCCTGGCGACGGTCTTCGAGTTGAAGAGGTTGAACTGCTGGAAGATCATCCCGATGTCTCCGCGCACCGCACGCATCGACCGCTCGCGCAGCGAGGTGATCTCAGTGCCGCTGACGACGATGCTGCCCGACGTGGCCTTCTCGAGGCCGTTCACCAGGCGGACGAGCGTGGACTTTCCGGCGCCGGAGTAGCCGATGATGCCGTACACGTCACCCTTCTCGACCTGGAGCGTCACGCCGTCGATCGCGACGACCGGGGCGCCGTTCTTCTCGGACGACGGATACGACTTGACGACATCCGTCATGCTGACGATGCTCACGGGTTTTCCTCTCTCGATTTCTTCAACACGCCGCGACGCGAACAGGCGCCGGAGCATCCGCTCCGGCGCCTCTCGCGCACGTGGTGCTTCGACGTGTGCTTAGCCCTGCTCGGCGATCTGTTCCTCGACGCTCTTGAGCGATGCGACCAGGTCCTCCACCGGAGTCTTCACCATGACCGCCGTTCCACCGGAGTTCTCGACGACACCGTCGGTGACGGCCTTCGACTCCTGGTAGATCTCGACGAGCTTCTGATACGTCTCGTTGTCCTTGTCTTCGGCGCGTGCGGCGAAGATGTTGACGTACGGGAGCGCGTTCGGGTCGGCCGGGTCGTCCTGGGCGATGGCATCCTTGGCTTCGAGGCCGGAGTCGGTGATGAAGTCGTTGTTGATGATCGCCGCGGCGACGTCAGGGAGCGACGTGGCCGTGAGGGTGGGGTCGAGCTCGGTCACCTTCACGCGCGACTTGGACTCGTCGATCTCGGAGACGGTCGAGTAGGTGCTGCCGCCGCCCTTCAGGGTGATCAGGTCGGCTGACTGGAGGACGAGGAGCGCGCGGGCCAGGTTGCTGGGGTCGTTGGGAACCGCAACGGTGGCACCGTCCGGGATGTCTTCGACGCTCTCGTACTGGGTGGAGTACAGGCCGAGCGGGTAGATCGCCGTCGCGCCGACCGGCACGAGGTCCTCACCGTTCGCCTCGTTGAACTGGGCGAGGTAGATGATGTGCTGGAACTGGTTCAGGTCGACTTCGCCCTCGGCCAGGGCCGGGTTGGGCTGGTTGTAGTCGGAGAAATCGACGAGTTCGACGGTGATGCCCTCGTCGGCTGCCGCATCGACGTAGGTCTCCCAGTACGGGTCGCTGGCGCCGACGACGCCGATCTTGACGGTCTCGTTCTCCGCTTCGTCGGCAGTTCCGGCGTTTCCGGCGCAGCCGACGAGAAGCGCGGCGAGCGGCACGACGGCCAGGGAGGCCAGGATGCTCTTCTTCAGGGATGACTTCTTCACTGTGGTTCCTTCTTGTTGCGCGGGACGTGTCAGACGGCTGCGTGCGGGCGCAGCGCAATCACCGGGCTTTCCGGGAGAAAGAAGGGGAGGCTGCGCCGCGTCAGCGCTGGCACGTAATAAAAATAGCTGGGAATTCTTCTGAGCGCGAAGCGAACGGTCACACGGCGTCACAGATTCTCCACGTCGGAGCACCTTTTCGTTCACAATCTTCGACGTGCGGCGCTGGCGTTCAAGCGGCAGCCTTTCGGGCTCCCCACCGTCGCATTCCCGTGAACTTGTGACCGGACGAAAAATCCCCCGCCACCCTGGAGGGCGACGGGGGACGACGGGATCAGCTCACGGTCGACGGAACTGGTTGACCATGGGGCAGTCGAACGGGTCGCGCGCCGACAGGCCGACCCGGTTGAGGTAGTCGACGACGATCGCGTACGACCGGACGAGGGAGGTCTCCGTGTAAGTCACGCCGATCGTCTTGCAGTGCTCGATGACGATCTCTCGGGCGTGCTTGAGGTGCGGGCGCGGCATGCTCGGGAACAGGTGGTGTTCGATCTGGTAGTTGAGCCCACCCATGAAGTAGCTCATCCCCCGGCCGCGGATGTTACGGCTGGTGAGGACCTGCTTCGACAGGAAGTCGACCTTGGCGCCTTCGGCGATGAGCGGCATCCCCTTGTGGTTGGGGGCGAACGACGCACCCATGTAGACGCCGAAGACGGCCATCTGCACGCCGAGGAATGCGAAGGCCATTCCGACCGGGAGGAAGGTGAAGAGGATGGCGAGGTAGATGCTGAGACGCAGGCCGATGAGGGTGAATTCGAGCCAGCGCTTGTCGACGTTCTCGGTCGTGAACAGCGTCAGGATGGAACGGAAGTGGAGGTTGATTCCCTCCAGCGTGAGCAGCGGGAAGAACAGGTAGCCCTGCCGGCGGGTGACGAACGCGAGAACGCCCGTTGCTTTCGCGGCGTCTTCTTCCTTGAACGAGATGGTGTCGATCTCGATGTCCGGGTCCTTGCCGACCGTGTTCGGGTTGGCGTGGTGACGCGTGTGCTTGGTCATCCACCAGGCATAGCTGATGCCCACGACGCCGTCGGCGAGGAGCCGCCCGAGCCGGTCGTTGGCCGGGCCGGATTCGAAGATCTGGCGGTGGGACGCCTCGTGGGCCACGAAGGCCACCTGGGTGAGGACGAGCCCCAGGCCGGCAGCGATGAGCAGCTGGAACCAGGAGTCGCCGAGAAGGATGAAGCCGGTGGCGAGCCCGCCGAGGGCGAGGGCCAGCGCGGTGAGGACAAGCATGTAGAAACCGGTGCGGCGCTTGAGCAGGCCCGCCTCACGAACGGTTTTCAATAGGGCGGCGAAAGTTGTCGTCGGATTGTCAAGTCCTTCGATTCGCGCGGCGGTCTTGCGTACAGGGCCAAGGGTCGCTGTGACAGTCATGGCACCTCCAAAAAGGTTGAGCCCGACTTCCCAGCCGTGATGAAAACGAGCGTGTGCTCGGGATGTTTGAGAGACTACGTGACGGCATATTCCCTCAGGCGATTACAGTACGGGATACGGCATATACTCAGCCGATTATTCAAATCGCTTGCATCTCGACGAAGCGTGGGTTAGTGTTGGCAACGCAGTAGTAGTGTTACGCAGTGATTGATTTACGGCGGTTCCTTCATCTGAAGAGCCGCCGTTTCTTGTAGGAGCGGACAGGTACGCCGCAATTGGGATGACGACAGTCGTCATCCACGCAAGACTCCTAAGGAGATCATCATGGCAACAGGAACCGTCAAGTGGTTTAACGCAGAAAAAGGCTTCGGATTCATCGCTCCCGATGACGGAAGCGCCGACGTGTTCGCGCACTTCTCGGCCATCGCTTCCAGCGGCTTCCGCTCGCTCGAAGAGAACCAGAAGGTTGAATTCGAAACCGCAACGGGCCCCAAGGGCCTGCAGGCTGAGAACATCCGCCCGCTGTAACTAAAGACCATTGCGCCGTCAGCCTCGCGCTGACACAGCGATTCTTGAAAAGCCGGCCTTCACGGGAAACCGTGGAGGCCGGCTTTTTTGGTGTCCCGTAACGCGAGATGCCGAAAGGGCTCCCTGCGACGATGAAACGTCGGACAGGGAGCCCTTCCCGGCATCTCGGCCGGAGCTACTCGAGCAGCTCAGACAGCTCGAGCCAGCGGGTTTCGAGGGCGACGAGGTCAGACTCGTGCGCGCGCAGACGGTCGCTGATCTCCCCGAGGCCGACGTAATCCCCCTGGTCGTGGGTGGCGAGAAGCTCGTGGGTGTCCACGATCCGCTGGCGCATCTTCTGGATCTTGCGGTCGGTCGACGCGATCTCCTTCTGCGCGTTCCGGAGGTCCGCTCCGCCCAGCTTGGGCGACGACGCCGACGCGACAGCGCCGTCGGCCGCGAGCGGAGCGATCAGCGGCGCGGCATCCTGGCCGGAGCGGAGCGCGAGGTACTCGTCGACCCCGCCGGGGAGGTGCCGGAGGTGCCCGTCGAGCACCGCATACTGCTGGTCGGTGACCCGCTCGACCAGGTACCTGTCGTGCGAGACGACGAGCAGGGTCCCAGGCCACGAGTCGAGCAGGTCTTCGATGGCCGCGAGCATGTCGGTGTCGAGGTCGTTGGTGGGCTCGTCGAGGATGAGCACGTTCGGCTCGTCGAGGAGGATGAGCAGCAGCTGCAACCGGCGACGCTGGCCACCCGACAGGTCCTTCACCGGAGTGGAGAGCTGGGCGCTCGTGAAACCGAGCCGCTCGAGCATCTGGCCGGGAGTCATCTCCTTGTCGCCGGTCACGTACGAGGTCTTCTGCATGCCGACGACGGTGGAGACCCGTTCGTGCTCGATCTCCTTGAGCTCGTCCAGCTGCTGGGTGAGGCTTGCGATCCTGACGGTCTTCCCGCGCTTCACCCGGCCGGAGGTGGGCTCCACCGTTCCGGTGACGAGGCCGAGCAGCGTCGACTTGCCCGCACCGTTGACTCCGAGGATCGCGGTGCGCTCCCCCGGTGCGATCCGCCACTCGATGTCTTTCAGCACGGTCTTCGTTCCCGTTGCCGACTCCGGGTCCGGGTAGACGACGCCAGCGTCGAGCAGGTCGACGACGTCTTTGCCGAGCCGGGAGGTGGCCATCTGCGCCAGCGCGACGGTGTTGCGGGGCTCAGGCTCGTTCGCGATGAGGTCGTAGGCGGCATCCATGCGGAACTTGGGCTTCGTGGTGCGCGCGGGGGCGCCGCGGCGCAGCCAGGCCAGCTCCTTGCGCATGAGGTTCTGGCGCTTGTTCTCGCTCGCCGCCGCCATCCGGTCGCGTTCGACCCGCTGCAGGATGTACGCCGCATAGCCGCCCTCGAACGGTTCGATCAGCCGGTCGTGCACCTCCCAGGTGGCGGTGCAGACCTCGTCGAGGAACCACCGGTCGTGGGTGACGACGATGAGGCCGCCAGCGTTGGCTGACCACCGCCGCTTGAGGTGCTCGGCGAGCCAGGCGATGCCTTCGACGTCGAGGTGGTTGGTGGGCTCGTCGAGGAAGAGGACGTCCCAGTCCCCGACGAGGAGCGCGGCGAGGGCGACGCGCCGACGCTGGCCGCCGGAGAGCGAGCCGATCGTCGCGTGCCACGGGATGTCCTGGATGAGGCCGCCGATGACGTCCCGGATGAGCGAGCTTCCCGCCCACTCGTGATCCTCCGCCGACCCGACGATCGCCTGGGAGACGACGAGGTCGTCCGGCTGCTCATCGCGCTGGTCGAGCATGCCGATGGTGACCCCGCGTCGCCGCGTAACGCGACCACCGTCGGGTTCGATCCGCCCCGCGAGCAGCGAGAGCAGGGTCGACTTGCCGTCGCCGTTGCGGCCGACGACGCCGATCCGGTCGCCTTCGTTCACCCCGGCGGTAACGGAGTCGAAGATCACACGGGTCGGGTATTCAAGGTGGAGCTGTTCCGCTCCGAGAAGATGGGCCACCCTCCAAGACTAAGCGCCGGGGCGAGGGCTCCGAGCCATTCAGTCGTGCAGGAGCCTCGCACCGTGGACAGGTCCGGTCACCCGGAGCACGTGCAGGCGCGACGCGCTGAGGCTGACCTGCAGTTCGAGCGCCGTGTCGGCATCCGGCGCCAGGAACGCCACCGTCGGGCCGGACCCTGACACGATGCCGGCCAGGGCGCCCATCTGCTCTCCGAGTTCGAGGATGCCGCCGAGTCCCGGCGCGAGGTGGAGCGCCGCGGCCTGGAGGTCGTTGTGGAGCGCCTCGGCCAGTTGCCTGGCGTCACCGGCGCGGAGGGCCTGCAGCACTTCGGCGTCGACCGTCGGTTGGGCGACGGCGGGGAAGATGTCCTGGGCGTGCCGCTCCCGGTGGGAGTCGAGGGCGCGGTACACGTCGGGCGTCGACATCCCGAACTCGGCGATGGCGAGGACCCAGTGGAATGTTCCCTTGGCGAGCGCGGGGCTGAGCCGGTCGCCCTTGCCGGTTCCGATCGCGGTTCCCCCGGTGAGCGCGAAGGGAACGTCGGCGCCGAGCTTCGCGGCCATACCGAGAAGTTCGTCCCGCGACAGCTCGGTTCCCCAGAGCGCATCGCAGGCGAGCAGCGTCGCGGCGGCGTCGGCCGATCCCCCACCCATTCCGCCGGCGATGGGAACGTGCTTCTCGATCTCGAGGCGCACACCGCGGCGGTAACCGGCCTTGCGGGCAAGCATCCGGGCCGCTTTGATCGCCAGGTTACTGCCGTCGACCGCGAGCGACGAGGTGTCGATCGGGCCCGAGAAACCGACCGAGAAGTCTGACGCCGGGTAGGCGCGCACATCCTCGTACAGCGACACCGCCTGGAACGCGGTGGCCAGTTCGTGGTAGCCGTCGTCCATCAGTTCACCGACCTTGAGGAAGACGTTGATCTTCCCCGGCGCCCGTGCGTGCGCGTAGGTCGGTGCCAGCGGAGCGGTCATGCAACCAACCTAACGCAGGGCAGGGGGCAGGGCGTTCCGCAGGAATTCCTTGGCAGCGGGCATGGCCTCCTCCGAGACCAGGCCGACGTGGCTCAGCGCCACCGTGGTCTTGCCGCCGGAACTCGGCGAGACGCTCGCCGCCACCGCTGTTCCGTCGTCGAGTTTCCATCGGGCGCTGAAGTACTTTCCGCCGGAGTTGACGCTCGTCGCTGGCCGGTCGATCGCAGCCGAGACGGATGCCACGACCGCCGCCAGTGCCTCCTCCTGGTCGCCGACAAGGCGGCGGGAGGATGAGACTTCGAAGGTGCCGTTGGCTCGCTGCCCGGGTCGGCGGCGCCCGCTGTGCTGCTCGAAGTCGACGGTGATGTTCTGGGCCCACCACGGGTCGACGCCGCGGTCGGTGACGAGCCACGTGGCCATGGCCGAATGGCTCCACTCCGCGGCGCCGGCCTCCGCCAGCGCTGTCCGCCAGAACTCGCGGCTCTGGCCGGTGGCGGCGAGGACCGACGCGTCGCCGGTGCTGTCGCTCTGCGGGGCGACGGCCATCAGAGCGACCCCACCTGGCGGGCGATGGCGAGAAAATCGTGGACGGTGAGTTCTTCACCCCGCGCCGTGGGGGCGATGCCGGCCGCCGTCATGGCATCCGTCGCCGCCGCTGAGCCGCCGAGCAGCTGCCCCAGTGACTGGCGCAGCATCTTGCGCCGTTGCTGGAACGCGGCGTCGACGATGCTGAAAGTGAGGACGCGTTCCTCCTCGGTGCCGATGGCATCCTCGCGCCGGTCGAAGCCGACGAGCACGGAGTCGACGTTCGGTACCGGCCAGAACACCTGGCGGCTCACGGTCCCCGCCGTGCGCCAGGCGCCGTACCAGCTCGCCTTGACGCTCGGGCTGCCGTAGATCTTCGACCCGGGTTCGGCGGCGAGCCGGTGGCCAACCTCGGCCTGGACCATGACGACGCCGGCGCGGATCGACGCGAAATGCTCGAGCAGGTGGAGCAGGACGGGAACAGAGATGTTGTACGGCAGGTTCGCGACGAGCCGGGTCGGGTCGCCGGGGAGGTCGGTGATCCGCATCGCGTCGGCGCTCACGACGGTCAGCGGCGCGCCCGGCTGCAGCAGTTCGACGGTTTTGGGCAACTGGTCGGCGAGGCGGTGGTCGATCTCGACCGCGACGACGCTCGCCCCGGCGGCGAGGAGGCCGAGCGTGAGCGAACCGAGCCCCGGGCCGACCTCGACGACGTGCTCACCGGGGGCGACCTTCGCGACCTTGACGATGCGGCGCACCGTGTTGGCGTCGACGACGAAGTTCTGGCCGAGTTTTTTCGTCGGCTGCACATCGAGCAGGTCGGCGAGGTCACGGATTTCTGCGGGGCCGAGCAGGCTCATTCGCCGTCTTTCTGAGAGGGAGTGTCGTAGGGATCCGGGGGTGAGGTGACGGGGTCGGTGTCCCAGTGGCCGTAGACGTATTCGGTGTTGGAGGAGATCTGCGCCGCGAGCATCGACGGGTCGGTGCCCAGGTGGGCGGCGATCGCGCGCACGGTGTGCGGAAGCAGGTAGGGGGCGTTCAGCCGGCCGCGGTGGGGCATCGGCGTCAGGTACGGAGCATCCGTCTCGATCAGGAGCAGGTTGCGGGGGGCGACGTCGAGGGCGTCGCGGAGGTTCTGTGCGTTCTTGAACGTCGCCGTCCCGGCGAACGACATGAACCAGCCGTTATCCGCGCATTCCCTGGCCAGTTCCGCGTCGCCGGAGAAGCAGTGGAACACGGTGCGTTCAGGCGCGCCCACCCGCCGGAGCGTTGCGAGCACGTCGGGGTGGGCATCCCGGTCGTGGATCTGCAGGGCGAGGTTGTGCTCCTTGGCCATCCTGATGTGCGCCTCGAACGCGCGCTGCTGGGCTGCGCGCCCCTCCGGGCCGGTGCGGTAGTAGTCGAGCCCGGTCTCCCCGATGGAACGGACGCGGGGCCTGCCGGCGAGTTCGTCGATGACGGCGAGGGCCGCGTCGAGGGTCCCTTCAGCGTCGAGCCGGGGGGTCTCGTTGGGGTGGATCGCGACGGCAGCGAGCATCCGCGGTTCGATAGCGGCGGTCTCGGCGCTCCAGATCGACGATTCGACGTCGGTGCCGACCTGCACGATCC
The DNA here is from genome assembly GCF_040548835.1 of Mycetocola sp. 2940. Lineage (NCBI taxonomy): Bacteria > Bacillati > Actinomycetota > Actinomycetes > Micrococcales > Microbacteriaceae > Mycetocola > Mycetocola sp. 2940. Next base: position 123,126 of record NZ_JBEPSK010000006.1, on the reverse strand, counting down.
CGCGCACCCCGACGCTCGAGGCCCGGTCGAGGTGTTCCCGGTAATCGAGTTCTCCCCCCTCAGCGGTCGGCCGGCCGGAGCCGACCGACGGGTCGAGGTGGGTGTGGTTGTCATACACCGGCACGAGCAACGCCTCGGGCAGCGGCGGGTACTTCAGTTCCGTGCGCTCGGAGGCGGAGTTCGTCATGGTTTCGACGGTACCCCACTTGCGTGCCGCGGACGCGGCATCCGTCGGGTCAGTTGACGGTGGCCTCGATGCGCGGGAACAGCGCGTCGAGCGGCGCGACCTGTGTTCCTGCCGGCAGCCGGCCCCAGGTGCCGGCGTCCCGGAGCGGCTGGTCCTCGAGCGCGCCGAGCGCTTCGGATGCTCCGAGCGACGTCCACAGCCGGGCCGTGGCGTCCGGCAGCACCGGTGACAGCAGCACGGCGAGGGCACGCAACCCCTCGAGCGCCGTGTACAGCACGGTGCCGAGTCTCTCCCGCTGGGCGTCGTCCTTGGCGAGGGCCCACGGCTCCTGGTCGGTGATGTAGCCGTTGAGCTCGTCGACGATCCGCCAGATCGCCGTGAGGGCGTCGTGGACGGCCAGTTTCTCGATCGACGCATTCGCGAGGTCGGATGCCGTCGACACGACGGCATGGATCAGCAGCTCCGCGTCGGTCCGCTTGCTGTCCGCCGGTACGACGCCGTCGAAGTAACGGGTGACCATGGCGACGACACGCGATGCGAGGTTTCCGAAGCCGTTGGCGAGTTCCGACTGGTACCGGGCCGACAGGTCCTCCCAGCTGAACGAGCCGTCCTGCCCGAAGGCGATGGCGCGCATGAAGTAGTAGCGGAACGCGTCGGCGCCGAAGGTGTCGGTGATCTCGCTCGGGGCGATCCCGGTGAGTTTCGACTTGGACATCTTCTCGCCGCCGACGAGCAGCCAGCCGTGGCCGAAGACCTTCCTGGGCACCTCGAGCCCAGCGGCGAGGAGCATCGCCGGCCAGATGACGGCGTGGAACCGGAGGATGTCCTTGCCGACGATGTGGGTGGCCGGCCAGCGGCGGGCGAACTCCTCCTCGTCCTGGCCGTAGCCGACGGCGGTGATGTAGTTGAGCAGGGCGTCGAACCAGACGTAGACGACATGGGATTCATCCCACGGCACCTTGACGCCCCAGTCGAAGCTGGAACGCGAGATCGACAGGTCGGAGAGACCCTGCTTGACGAACTGGATGACCTCGTTCCTCGCGGACTCCGGCTGGATGAAGTCGGGGCGCTCCTCGTACAGGGCGAGCAGCCGGTCGGTGAAGTCGCTCATCCGAAAGAAGTAGTTCTTCTCCTGCAGCAGCTCGAGCGGCTTCGAGTGGATCGCACATACCTTCTGGCCCTCGAACGGCCCGGTGCCGTCGACGATCTCCGACTGCGGCTTGAACTCTTCGCAGCCGACGCAATACAGCGCTTCGTACTCGCCGGAGTAGACGAATCCGGCGTCGAACAGCCGCTGCAGGAACAGCTGCACGTTCGTCTCGTGGCGTTCGTCTGTGGTGCGGATGAAGTCGTCGTTCGCGATGTTGATGGTTGCCAGCAGCGGCTTCCAGGCTTCGGTGACGAGCTTGTCCGCCCATTCCTTCGGCGTCGTGCCGTTGGCGGTGGCCGTGCGGAGGATCTTCTCGCCGTGTTCGTCCGTGCCGGTCAGCGACCAGGTATCGTCGCCGGCCTGGCGGTGCCAGCGGGCGAGCACGTCAGCGGCCACCTCCGTGTAGGCATGACCGATGTGGGGCGCATCATTCACATAGAAGATGGGCGTGGTGATGTAGAACGATTTGCCGCTGGCCATGGACTCAATCCTAGAGCCGGACTTTGCAGGGTTACGCCGTGTGCGAGTTGCTGGGGTTGCAGGGGTGCGGGCCGGCCGGAACTACCCCATTGTGTGCGACTCGCGTCATTTCTTGACGGCGAGCGCCGCCTGGTACAGGTCACGTCTGCTCAGCCCGGTCGCCTCAGAGACCTGTACCGTTGCCTCCTTCAACCGCTCTCCCGCCGTCACCAGCTCGAGCACCTGCTGCACACCGTCGTTCAGGTTGACCTCCCGTTTCTCGGCGCCGGCGATGACGACACAGATCTCGCCGCGGACACCGGCCTCGGCCCACTCGGCCAACTCGGCGGCAGTGCCCCGCTTGACCTCCTCGAACATCTTCGTCAGTTCACGGCAGACGACGACGCTGCGGTCGTTTCCGAGAACGGATGCCGCGTCGGCGAGCGAGGCGGCCAGGCGGTTCGGGGATTCGAAGAAGACCATCGTGCGACGTTCGTGCTCGAGCTGCCGGAACGCGTGCACCCGGTCGCCGTGCTTGCGCGGCAGGAAGCCCTCGAACGTGAACCGGTCCGTCGGCAGGCCGGAGACGGCGAGCGCGGTGATCACGGCGCTCGGGCCGGGCAGGACGGAGACTTCGATCCCGGCGGCGACCGCGGCGACGACGAGGTGATAGCCGGGGTCGGACACGGTCGGCATCCCGGCGTCGCTGAGCACGAGCAGGTCGCGATCGCGGGCGAACTCGATCAGCTCCGCAGATCTCTCGCGTTCGTTGTGCTCGTGCAGGCTGACCAGCCGCGGCTTGTGCGCAATGCCCAGTCCCTTGAGCAGCTTCACTGTGGTTCTCGTGTCCTCGGCAGCGACGACCTCCGCCGTGCTGAGGGCGTCGACGAGGCGCTTCGACGCATCCCCGAGGTTTCCGATCGGGGTCGCTGCGAGGATGATCATGGCTCCAGTCTCCCACTCTGCCCGTCCGCCACCGCCGCGGTGGTTAGCATGGCAGGGTGTCCACCCCGAACCGCGATCCGTTTGCGCTGGTCGTGACCGGCGAGCCTGTGACGGCCGAGCCCGACCACGAGCCGGTCGAGCGCGGGTCCCGGCTGGACGGCTGGGCGGCACGGATGCTGTCGACCCCGCGGCGACGTCTGGCCTGGTACTGGGGCGCTCCGCTTCTCGTGACCCTGCTCGCCGGCATCCTGCGGATCTGGAACCTCGGCCACCCGCACGCCCTCGTCTTCGATGAGACGTTCTACGTCAAGGACGCCTGGACGCTGCTGTCGAACGGCTACGAGTCGGCGTGGCCGGAGAACGCGGATGAGGCGTTCAACCGCGGCGAGACCTCCGGGTACCTCGACGATCCGTCGTACGTCGTCCATCCTCCCCTCGGCAAGTGGCTGATCGCCGTGGGGCTGGCGGCGTTCGGGGCCGGCGACAGCTTCGGCTGGCGGATATCCACGGCGATCGTCGGCACGGTCGCCGTCTTCGTTCTGATGCTGGTCGCGCGCAAGCTGTTCGCGTCGACGCTGCTCGCGGTGCTCGCCGGATTCCTCTTCGCCATAGACGGCCACGCGATCGTGATGTCGCGGGTGGCCGTGCTCGACAATTCGGTGATGCTGTTCGCGCTCCTCGGCTTCGGTTGTGTCCTTCTCGACCGGGAACGGCACGAGCGCGCCCTCGGCGAGCGCCTCGCCGCTGCCCAGGCCCTCGGCAGGGACCCATCCTGGGGACCGGTGATCTGGTGGCGGCCGTGGGTTCTCGGTGCCGGGCTCTGCTTCGGGCTGGCGTCGAGCGTCAAATGGAGCGGCCTGTACTTCCTGGCGGCGTTCGGCCTGTACCTCATCGTCGTCGACGCGCTCGCCCGGCGCCGCCTGGGTCTGCCGCTGTGGACGAGTGCCGCCGTCCTCAAACAAGGACCGGCGACGTTCCTCCTCGTCGTGCCTCCTGCCCTCGCCGTGTACCTCGCCAGCTGGACGAACTGGTTCGTCAGCGACAACAGTTACTACCGGCACTGGGCGGAGGCGGCGGGGAACGCGTGGACCGGGGTGTTCTCCTGGGTGCCGCCGGCGTGGCAGAGCTTCGTGTATTACCAGCAGTCGATCTACAACTTCCATGTCGGGCTGAAAGCGGCGCACCCGTATTCGGCCGATCCGGTGAGCTGGCTGGCCATGACCCGGCCGACGAGCATGTGGTACGCGTCGCCGGGGACAGGCACGGAGGGCTGTATTGCCGAACCGTGCTCCCAGGCGATCACGTCGATCGCGAACCCCCTGATCTGGTGGGCCGCTGTCACCGCGCTCCTCTACCTCGTCTACCGCCTCGCCCGGTACCGCGAATGGCGCGTCGGGCTGATCCTCATGGGCACCGTCGCCGGGTATCTCCCGTGGCTGCTCTACACCGAACGGACGGTGTTCCAGTTCTACACGATCGTGTTCCTGCCGTACCTGCTGCTCGGCCTCGTCTTCGTGCTCGGGTTGGTGCTGGGGTCGCCGGACGATGAAACGTGGCGGAGGAACCGCGGGCTCTCGCTGACGGCCGTGTTCGTGATCGCCGCCACGGCACTCACCGTATTCTGGTATCCGCTCTGGTCGGCGACGACAGTTCCGTACTGGTTCTGGATGCTGCACTCCTGGCTTCCGACATGGGTGTGACCGCCGCACCGGTCACGCCGTCGGTCTGGCGTTCCCGGGCGCCCGGCATCGGCCTCGCAGCGGCCGCGGTGCTCGTTGCGGCCGGACTGCACGCGCTGCTACCCGCCCTCCCGCTCCTGACGATCTGCGTTCTGCTCGGCATCGCCTGCGGCCAGGTTCCCGCCGTCCGCCGTCTCCTCGACTCGCTGTTCGCTGCCGGAATCGCGTTCTCGGCCCGCCGCCTGATGCGGATCGGGATCGTCCTGCTCGGGCTCAAACTCAGCCTCGTCGACATCGCCGGGCTCGGCTGGGGCGTTTTCCTCAGCACCGTCGCCGTCGTCCTGCTCAGTTTCGGCGGCACCTGGCTGCTCGGCCGGCTGTTCCGCCTCCCGGGGCGCGAGCCGCTCCTCCTCGCCACCGGGTTCGCGATCTGCGGGGCGAGCGCCATCGGCGCGATGGCCGGGGTGGTGCGGGCGAAGCACTCCGAACAGGCGTCGCCGGTCGCCCTCGTGACCCTCTGCGGCACCCTCGCGATCTTCGTCCTGCCGGCCCTCTGGCATCCGCTCGGACTGGACGCCCTCGGGTTCGGCCACTGGGTCGGAGCGGGCGTGCACGATGTCGGCCAGGTCGTCGCCACGGCCCAGCTGGCCGGCAGCGGCGCCCTCGCGCTCGCGCTCGTCGTCAAGCTGACCCGGGTGCTGATGCTCGCCCCGATCGTCGCCGTTGCAGGCGTCGTCGAACGTCGCCGTGCGGTGACGACCGGAGGGGCACGTCCGCCGGTCGTTCCCCTGTTCGTCGCCGGTTTCGTCGGGGCGATGCTCCTCAACACCGTCCTGCCGATCCCGGAACCCGTACTGTCTGCCGCCGATGTGGTTCAGACGCTCCTGCTCGCCATGGCTCTTTTCGCGCTCGGGGCCGCCGTGAACCTCCGGCGCCTCGGCACGACCGGGTGGCGTGCCCTCGCGGTCGGGCTGCTGGCCTGGCTGCTCATCGCCGGTCTCGCGTTCGCGGCCGTTTCGCTCGCCGGCTGAGCTGTGCTTCTCATTGTTACGGCGCCGGGCGGAAAGCTCCCGCCAGAGCCGGTAGCCTCGAATGCATGGCAGATCGCGAATACGGCTTCCGCACGCGTGCAATTCACGCGGGCAACATCCCCGACTCGGTGACCGGTGCTCGCGCACTCCCCATCTATCAGTCCACGGCGTTCGTGTTCGATGACACGTCGGATGCTGCGGCGCGCTTCGCCCTGCAGAAATACGGCAATATCTACTCCCGGCTCGCCAACCCGACCGTGGCAAGCTTCGAAGAGCGGGTGGCGAGTCTCGAAGGCGGCCTCGGCGCCGTCGCCACGGCATCCGGGCTCTCAGCGCAGTACATCACCTTCGCGAGCCTCGTCGGGAGCGGCGACCACATCGTGGCATCCGCCAACCTCTACGGCGGTTCGATCACCCAGCTCGACGTGACCCTGCGGCGGTTCGGCGTGGAGACCACGTTCGTCCAGTCCGCGAACGCGGAAGACTACGCGGCCGCGATCACCGACAAGACGAAGCTGATCTTCGCCGAGACCATCGCGAACCCGTCAGGCGAGATCGCCGACATCGAAGCCCTCGCCGACGTGGCCCACGCCCACGGCATCCCGCTCGTGATCGACTCCACGATCGCCACTCCCTACCTCAACCGACCGATCGAGTGGGGGGCTGACATCGTCACCCACTCGGCGACGAAGTTCCTCGGCGGGCACGGCACGACCCTCGGTGGCGTCGTCGTCGAAAGCGGCCGGTTCGACTGGCACAGCGACAAGTTCCCGTTGTTCGGCCAGCAGGTCCCGAGCTACGGCGGACTCGAATGGTCGGGCAACTTCGGCGAGTACGCGTTCCTCACCCGCCTGCGCGCGGAGCAGCTCCGGGACATTGGACCTGCGCTCTCCGCGACGGCAGCGGCCACGCTCGCCCAGGGCGTCGAAACCCTCTCGTACCGGATGCAGGCGCACGTCGACAACGCCCGTGCCGTTGCCCGCTGGCTCGAGGTCGACCCCCGCATCGAGGCGGTGTACTGGGCGGGACTCGACTCGCACCCGCATCACGAGCGGGCGAAGAAGTACCTGCCGAAGGGCGCCGGAAGCGTCTTCAGCTTCGTCGTGAAGGGCGGCCGCGCCGTCGGCCAGAAGCTCATCGAGTCGGTCAACCTCGCCAGCCACGTGGCCAACATCGGCGACACCAAGACGCTCATCATCCACCCGGCATCGACCACCCACGCGCAGTTGACCGAGCAGCAGCTCCTCGACGCCGGGGTGCTTCCCGGTGTCGTGCGGCTCAGCGTCGGCATCGAAGACGTCGACGACATCATCTACGACCTCGACCAGGCACTCGCCCAGGCAGTGGAGGCTTAAGCCATGTCAGAACTCGTCACAACCCAGCTGCAGAACGGGCTCACCTGCTCGCTGCCCTCCGACTCTCCGCTGGCGAAACTGCTGAAGTCGCAGCGCACCTGGGTCGGACCCGACTCGAAGGCGCGCCTGGGCATCCTCCGCGGCGCGAAGTCCGTTGCGGTCGTCGGCGCATCGCCGAACCCGGCGCGGTCGAGCTACTTCGTCGGCACCTACCTGCTCCAGTCGACCGACTTCCGCGTCTACTTCGTGAACCCCAACGCCGACGAGATCCTCGGGCAGAAGGCGTACCCCGACCTCGCGTCGCTGCCGGAGGTGCCCGACATCGTCGACGTCTTCCGTAAGGCGAGCGACATCCCCTCGGTGATCGACGACGTCCTCGCCATCGGAGCGAAGACGGTGTGGGTGCAGCTCGGCATCTGGAATGAAGAGGCCGCGCGGTACGGCGAGGAGAACGGCCTGACCGTCGTCATGGACCGCTGCATCAAGGTGGAGCACGCCCGGTTCAACGGCGGGTTGAACCTCTTCGGGTTCGACACCGGGCAAATCACCTCCCGCAAGGGACTGCGCTGAGCGCTTCGCCGCTCGAACGGATGGATTCACCGCCACGCCGCGCCACCGCCGCGGCGGGCGGCGTGTCGCACAAACGATCCGCCTGAGCCCCGCGCCGGGCCGCTCTGCCGCTCGGATGCCCCGCCCCCCGCTCAAACGGATGGAATCACCGACACCCCTCGTAGCGGCAGCGGCGCGCGGCGTGTTGCACAAACGATCCGCCTGAGCCGGCGACCTCGTCGGACCCGCGCCGATTTACTGCGCCCAACCGGGCATTTGTGCTGTTTTCTCGCACGCCGGTCGGAACATCGTCCACCCCTCGCCGTCGCGTCCTAGAGTGGCAGTGAACCCCCACCGGGGAGCGGTTCTCGAGGAGGAGACATGACGGCGTACGTCTCGGCTTTCGACCTGTTCTCGATCGGCATCGGGCCGTCGAGTTCCCACACGGTCGGACCGATGCGCGCCGCCCTCGACTTCGCCGGTCGGCTCTCCGATCGCCTCGACTCGGTCGACCGGATCACCTGTGTTCTCTACGGCTCGCTCGGCTCCACCGGCATCGGGCACGGAACGCCGGATGCCGTCGTCGCCGGTCTCGCAGGCGCACGCCCGGAGACCTGCGATCCTGCGCTCGTGCGCAGCTCCTGGTCCGAGCTCGCGCCGGGCGGTTCCCTCCTCCTCGGCGGGGTCCGTCGCATCCCCTTCGAGAAGACGGATGTCAGCTTCGAACCGCGCACGCGCCTGCCCGCCCACCCGAACTCACTGACCCTCACCGCCTGGTCGGCCGGCGGGGAACCGGTCGCCAGCGAGACGTACTATTCGGTGGGCGGCGGGTTTATCCGCCGCGAGGGCGAAGACCTGTCGGCTCGACCGGCGCCGGTCTACCCGCTACCGTTCGCCACCTCCGTCGCCCTGCTGGCGCTGTGCGCCGAGCACGGCCTGCGAATCGACGAGGTCGCCCGGGCGAATGAGGAAGCGGTCCGCACGCCTGCCGAGGTCGACGCCGGCCTCGACGCGATCTGGTCGGCGATGGACGACTCCGTGCGGAACGGGCTCGCCGGCCGGGGCATCCTGCCGGGCGGCCTGCAGGTCAAACGCCGGGCGGCGGCTGTGCGGGATCACCTGGAGGCGGCCGAAGCCGAGAGCGGCCGCGAGCTGCCGAGCGAGTGGCTGCACTCGTTCGCCCTTGCCGTCAACGAGGAGAACGCCGCTGGGGGCCGCGTCGTCACCGCACCGACGAACGGAGCGGCCGGGATCATCCCCGCCGTGGCGTCGTACTACCTGCGCTTCGTCCCCGGGGCGTCGGCCGAGGGCATCCGCCGGTTCCTGCTCACCGCGACGGCCATCGGGTCACTGTTCAAGGCGAACGCGTCGATCTCGGGCGCCGAAGGCGGCTGCCAGGCCGAAGTCGGATCGGCCTGCGCGATGGCGGCCGGCGCGCTGTGCGCGGTTCTCGGCGGCACTCCGGGCCAGGTGGAGAACGCAGCGGAGATCGCCATGGAGCATCACCTCGGTCTCACCTGCGACCCTGTCGGCGGGCTCGTCCAAGTGCCCTGCATCGAACGCAATGCGATCGCGTCGACCACGGCGGTCAGCGCTGCGCGATTGTCGCTGCACGGCGACGGGACCCACCTGGTCTCGCTCGACCAGGTCATCGAGACCATGCGCCAGACCGGCGTGGACATGTCGACGAAGTACAAAGAGACGAGCGAGGGCGGGCTGGCGGTGAACGTCATCGAGTGCTGACCGCGCTCTGTGACATCCTCTGTGACGCCGCGTGACCGCGTGTGTCGGCGGCACGGCACGGTGTCGTCCGGCTCCTCTACCGTGGAATCATGCCTCCTGTTCTCAGCGGCCCGACGGTCACGACGCAGTGGCTGGCCGACCACCTCGGTTCCGACGACCTCGTCATCCTCGACGGCACCGTGCTCGTCGTCCGCACCGGTTCCGGACGCGCGTACCTGTCCGGGTACGACAGATACCTCCTCGACGGGCACATACCCGGTGCTGTTTTCGCCGACCAGCTCAGCGGTGTCGACACCACCGGAAACCGATTTCCGGTGTCACGGCAGGATGCGGCGGAGTTCGAGCGGGTGGCGGCATCCGTGGGCGTCTCGGAGTCGAGCGTGGTTGTCGTGTACGACAGCACGGGCGGCGGGTGCGCGGCCCGCCTGTGGGAACTGTTCCGCCGCTGGGGCTTCACGTCGATCGCCGTGCTGGACGGCGGCCTCCCGAACTGGCTGGCCGAGGGCCGCGATACCGACACCGGGCGGGTCGAACCCACGGCAGGATCGGTCGTGGCTGTGCCCCAGCCAGAGGAGTGGGCCCACCCGGCCGACGTTGACCTCGTTCTCGCGGCCGGCCATCACCGTCCCCGCGGTGGCGGGCCGACCGAACCGTTTCGGCGGGTTGAGGGTCACACCTCCTCTGGCACCCGGCAGGTGAAGTTCTCGCAGAGGTAGGCAGCCCGAGCGCCGTTCCTCGGCGTCCGCGCTTCGAACAGCTCGAAGCCGGCGGCCGCGAACTCACGCGCCTGCTGCTCGGTCACCAGCGCGGTGACATCGGTCCGGCGGGTGCGGATGCTCGCGGGCAGTTCCCCCGTGCGACCGGCGTCAGGGCTCACGACGACGAGCTGAACCGGTGTCCTCGCGAGCCGGTGCAGGAGGCCGAGAGACGTGCCGAACGACAGGGGGTTCGCCAGGGCGAGGGCCCCGATCGGTGCCAGGGCTGCGACCGTGGCCTCGCGGTAGCGGTTCTCCCCGGTGAGCAGGAACAGCCGCCAGGCGGCATCCGCACTCGCGCTGATCCCGGACGGGTACGCACCCTCTGACGGATCTCCCGCGAGCGCGATCCCCGACGCCGCCAACACCGGGTCACCACCACCCGGCTCCGCGAAGACGGTGCCGGCGGCGGCGCCCGCGGCGAGGGTGTCGTCGACCAGAGCGCGCGCGGTCGTCGCGTACACCGGTTCGCCCGTCGCCGCGGCGAGCCCGAGCAGACCGGTGGCGAGCATCCCGTAGTCCTCGAGCGTTGCCCGCGCGGTGGAGCGCCGCTCGGCGACCGTGGCCCGGATCAGCCGGCCGTCCGGCCCGCGATGATTCTCGAGGAGGTAGTCGGCGGCCCACCGGGCAGACTCGAGCCAGTCGTCGCGGTCGAAGAGAACGGCGGCCCGGGCGAGCGCGGCGATGGCGAGGCCGTTCCAGCCGGCAAGCACCTTCTCGTCGAGTGCCGGCGGCTCCAGTGCGGACCGGCCGGCTGCGTCGCGGGCGTAGTATCCGCCCTCGGACCTCGCCCCGTCGATCACCGACTCGGAATCCTGGGCGCTCGCGTACCCGCCAGACGGAAGCTGCAGGACCCCGGTGAGGAAGGCGGCGATGCCGGACGCCGCCGAGGCCGCCCAGTCCCTGCCCGTGTCGTCGGCCCAGGCCCGCGCGTACGCGTCGAGCAGGATGGCGTTGTCGTAGAGCATCCGTTCGTAGTGGGGGTCGCTCCAGTCCCGTCGAGTGGCGTACCGGAAGAAACCGCCGTCGACCGGATCGCGGAGCGGCGACGCGGCCATCCGTTCGAGCGAGCGCGCGGCGAGATCGGCGCCGCTCCCCGACTCGAGAAGCAAGCCGAGGACCGGTGCCACCGGAAACTTCGGGGCTTCGCCGAACCCGCCGTATTGGAGGTCTTCCACCGCGGCGAGCCGGGCAACGGCCTCGTCGATGTCGGCGTCGCCGGGCAGCGTCCCCGCGGTCGGTGCCGGGGCTGCGGAGATGGCCTCGCCGATGGCGGCGGCATTCCGGAGAACCTCGGGGCGACGGTTCGCCCAGGCCTCGAGCACGGCCTCGAGCACCTGCCGGAACGACGGGTACCCCGAGACCGGCATCGGCGGAAAATAGGTCCCGGCGTGGAACGCCAGGCCCTGCGGCGTCGTGAACAGGCTGAGCGGCCAGCCGAGCTGCCTGGTGAACGCGGCGGCCTGCGCCATGTAGCTCGCGTCAACTCCGGGATACTCTTCCCGGTCGACCTTGATGCTCACGAAATTCTCGTTGAGGATGCCGGCGATGTCCGGGTCGCTGAACGACTCCCGCGCCATCACGTGGCACCAGTGGCAGGTGGAGTACCCGATCGATACGAAAACCGGGACGTCCCGGGCGGATGCCTCGTCGAATGCATCCTGACCCCACTCACGCCAGTCGACGGGGTTGTCGGCGTGCGCCCGGAGGTAGGGACTGAGGGCGGAGGCGAGGCGGTTGACCATGCCTTCAGCCTAGGGTCGGCTGTTGCGGGCTACCAGGCCCCGACGTACGCCGACACGTCGTCACGGTCACGGTCACGGTTGCGGACGAACGGCAGCCCGCGAAGCACCGCCAGTTCGACCCGCGACTTCACGGCCTCGGAGGTAAGGGTGTACTCGGTGAAATCCGTGTTCGAGGCGTAAACGCCGATCGGCAGGGTGAGCGCCTGGAAGAATCCGAAAAGCGGCCGGAACTGGTGCTCGAGCATGAGGGCGTGGCGTTCGCCGCCACCGGTCGCCGCGAGCAGCACCGGCTTGTCGATGAGGGCGTACTGCCCGACGAAGTCGAAGAGGTGCTTGAACAGCCCGGTGAACGAACCACGGTAGACAGGACTCGCGACGACGAGCAGGTCGGCATCCTCAATCCGGCGCAGTTCCTCCTCGACCGATGGGGAAACCTGCTCGCGGGTGAGAGCCCCGGCGAACTCCGGTCCGATCTCGCTGAGTTCGATGATGTGGCGCGAGATGTCCTGGTGCTCGGCGATCTCGTCGAGGATGGCCGAGACGAGCACACTCGTCTTCGACGGAGCGTGCAGGCTGCCGCTGACGGCGACGACCCGCAGGGGGCGGTTTGCTCTGTTCTCGACCATGCTTGCGACGCTACGCCGGTTGCCGCTCCCGGCGCCATCCGCGCGAAACACGACGTAACGCGTTGGGTCAGATCGCGACCCTCGACCGGCACCGCACAAGGAAAAAGCCCCGAGGTAAGGATGCTGCGCGCCTGGCGTCCTTATCTGGCGCCGCGGTTCCTGAGCAAGGTCGCTCCGCGACCGCGTCGAAGGGCCTTATCCGACGCTGAGGCGCCGAGACGGGGCGACCGGCCCGGGTCAGGCGGAGCGGAGCACGTTTCTCTCCCCGGCGCGGATGGGGGTGCTGAGCCGGTTTCCGGCCGGCGGCAGCGGACAGACGTAGAAATCGCTGAACGCGCACGGCGGCAGGTAGGCGCGGTTGAAGTCGGCGACCACGGAGCCGTCTTCGCCCGGCAGGGCCAGGTCGAGAAAACGGAACCGGTAGCTCTCGTCGCCACTGGTCCCGTCGGCGAACACGGCGTGCAACCGGCCCCGTTCCAGGGTGACGGTGAGCGATGCGGCGCCGTCGTGGAGGTCGAGATCGACGAACCCGGCGGGCGCATCCGTCGACCGGTGCCCGTCGATGGTGGTGAATTCGACGCTCGACTCCGGGTCGGCCTGGCGGAACCGGCCGGTCACGACGAACTCCTCGGTGGGCGGGAACGCGTCGATGCCGCGCAGCACCGTGCGCGTCGGCGCCTCCGGGTCGAGCAGGCGCAGGGCGAGCGCCCCGTCACGTTCGAAGTAGCGCAGTCGCTTCTCGCCCCACTCGATGTCCTGGCCCGCCGTCAGGGTGACGCTGCCCCCGGAGATGGCGCCGATCGGCCGACCGCTCTGCAGGAGGGTCAGACCCTCGAGGTCGTCGCCGGTGCCCACGATCCCCTCAGGGGCGGACTGCCACGAACCGGGCACGCCCTCGTACTCCGACGGTGCCCCGGCGAGCCAGTGGGTGGCGACGAGTGAGGCGAGGCCGAGCGGTGAGCCGGTGCTGCGCTCCCGCGCCTCGTGCCAGCTCGCCCAGTCGGCGTTGAAGGCGTCGGTGGCGGAGTCGAAAGTGTCGGGCAGTGCCATGACAGGTCCTCGGTTCGGTGGTCAGTTGACGTCGTTCGGGTGAGAGCCGACGCGGCCGTCGCGCTCGAGGGAGGAGATCGCGGCGATTTCGGCCTCCGTCAGCTCGAAGTCGAAGATCGCGAGGTTCTCGGCGATCCGGGCACGGCTGTTGGACTTGGGGAAGACGATGTTGCCGTTCTGCAGGTGCCAGCGCAGAATCACCTGGGCGGGAGTCTTGTCGTGGGCCGCAGCGGCGGTCGCGACGCTCGGCTCGTCGAGGAGCGGGTACTTGCCCTGCCCGAGAGGACCCCACGCTTCGATCTGGATGCCGTGGCTACGGGAGAACTCGACGACCTCCCGCTGCTGGAGCGCCGGGTGCAGTTCGATCTGGTTCACGGCCGGGACGGCCCCGCCGTCGGCGAGAAGGTTCTCGAGGTGCTCGACGAGAAAGTTGGAGACCCCGATCGACGTCGCCTTGCCGTCGGCCTGAATCTGCTGGAGCGCCTTCCAGCTCTCCCGGTATCGGTCGCGGCGCGGCGTTGGCCAGTGGATGAGGTACAGATCGACCGCCTCCAGCCCGAGCTTCTCGAGGCTGAGGTCGATCGCGTCGTGCGCTGACGACGTGCCCTGGTCGGAGTTCCACAGCTTGGTGGTGACGAACAGATCTTCGCGAGGGATGCCGCTGGCCGCGATCGCGCGCCCCACGCCCTCCTCGTTGCCGTAGATGGCTGCGGTGTCGATATGGCGGTAGCCCAGTTCGAGGGCATCCGACACGATGCTTTCGGTCCCGGCCGGGTCCACCTTGAACACGCCGAACCCGAGCTGCGGGATCGTCGCTCCGGAGTTGAGGGGAAGCACAGGACCGGTCCAGGATGTCGTCATCGCTCCAGCTAACCATCCAGCCGTGGTGCCACCAACCTGAGCGGCCCGGCTTCGCCGTCAGCGGAATCGGCCGCGGCGCCGCGAGTTCACAGCTTTGGGGTGGTTGCGGGCCTCGTCCACCCCTGCAAACCGTGCAGCTCGCGACGGAAGTACGATGGAGGGCTATGTCTTTCACGATCTCCTATCCCCCCGAGCTGCCCGTCAGCCAGATGCGGGACGAGATCGCCGCCGTCATCCGCGACCACCAGGTGGTCATCGTGGCCGGCGCGACCGGTTCGGGTAAGACCACCCAGCTGCCGAAGATCTGCCTCGAACTCGGCCGGGAGTCGATCGGGCACACCCAGCCGCGCCGCCTCGCCGCCCGCACCATCGCCGAGCGCATCGCCGAGGAGCTCGGCACGGAACTCGGCGGGCTCGTCGGCTACCAGGTCCGGTTCACCGACCAGGCGAGCAAAGACACGAAGGTCAAGCTGATGACCGACGGCATCCTGCTCAACGCGATCCACCGCGACCGGATGCTGCGGGCTTACGACACGATCATCATCGACGAGGCCCACGAACGCAGCCTCAACATCGACTTTCTCCTCGGCTATCTCAAGCAGTTGCTGCCGAAACGCCCTGACCTCAAGGTGATCATCACCTCGGCGACCATCGACCCGCAGAGTTTCTCGCGTCATTTCGACGACGCACCCATCGTGGAGGTGTCCGGGCGGACGTTCCCGGTCGAGATCCGCTACCGCCCGCTCGTCGCCGACGCCCCCGCCGAGGACGAGGACCCGGATGAGGCATCCGAGACCCAGCCGGACCTCGACCCGATCGACGGCATCACCGCCGCGCTCGACGAGCTCGCAACGGAGTCGATGGGCGATGTCCTCGTCTTCCTCAGTGGAGAGACCGAGATCCGCGACACGGCCGACGCCCTGCGCGCCCGATACTCCTCCGGTGGGGCCGGCGTCACCGAGGTGCTGCCGCTCTACGGCCGCCTGACCTCAGCCGAACAGCACCGGGTGTTCCAGCCCAGTGCCGTCGCCGGGGTGCGCCGCCGGATCGTGCTGGCAACGAACGTCGCTGAGACGAGCCTGACGGTGCCGGGGATCAAGTACGTCATCGACGCCGGAACGGCGAGGATCTCGCGCTACAGCGTCCGGTCGAAGATCCAGCGGCTGCCGATCGAGGCGATCTCGCAGGCCTCAGCGAACCAGCGGTCGGGCCGGTCGGGCCGCACGAGCGACGGCGTCGCCATTCGCCTGTATTCCGAGCAGGATTTCGCCGCGCGCCCCGAGTACACCGAACCGGAGATCCTCCGCACCAACCTCGCGGCGGTGATCCTGCAGATGGTGTCGCTCGGCCTCGGCGACATCCAGGCCTTCCCGTTCCTCCAGCCGCCGGACTCCCGCGGCATCAAGGACGGCATCGATCTTCTCCGGGAGCTCGGCGCCATCAGCACCGCCGAAGGTACGACGCCGGCGCTCACGAGAGTGGGTCGCGACCTGTCGCGGCTCCCGATCGACCCGCGCTTCGCCCGGATGGTCGTCGAGTCGAAACGGCACGGTGTCTCCCGCGAGGTGATGGCGATCGTCGCCGCCCTCACCATCCAGGATCCGCGGGAACGCCCGCTCGAACGCCGGGCCCAGGCCGACGAACAGCACGCCCGGTTCACCGATCCGACGAGCGATTTCCTCTCCCTGCTCAACCTCTGGAACTACCTCGAGGACAAGCAGAAGGAACTCGGCTCCAGCGCCTTCCGGCGGCTGTGCAAAACCGAGTACCTCAACTACCTGCGTGTGCGCGAATGGCAGGACGTCGTCCGCCAGCTCCGGCAGCTGTCGAAACCGCTTGGGCTCACCCTCAGCGACCGCGCGATCAACCCCGACGGCATCCACAAGTCGCTCCTTGCCGGGCTGCTCTCGCACATCGGGCTGAAGGATGCCACGGTCGCCGCGGCAAACGCGGCGCGCGGCAAGGGTGCCGGCCGGCCCGCACCGCCGAAGAAGGGCGACTACATCGGGGCGCGGCAGACCCGGTTTGTGATCTTCCCCGGGTCGGCGCTGGCGAAGAAGCAGCCGAACGCGATCATGGCCGCCGAGCTGGTGGAGACGTCGCGCCTGTTCGCGCGCACCAATGCCGCCATCGACCCGGCCTGGGCCGAGCAGATCGCCGGGGACCTCGTCAAACGTAGTTTCTCGGAGCCGCACTGGGAGAAACAGCAGGGCGCGGTCGTGGCCTGGGAGAAGGTGATGCTCTACGGAATCGCCATCGTTCCCCGCCGGCGCGTCCAGTACTCCCGGATCGACCCGGAGCTCTCCCGCGAACTGTTCATCAGGCACGCCCTCGTGGAGGGCGAGTGGGACTCCCCGCAGGCGTTCGACCGCGCCAACCGCAAACTGCGCAAGGAACTCGCGGAGCTCGAAGAGCGGACCCGTCGACGTGACATCCTCTTCGACGATGAAGCGGTTTTCGACTTCTACAACTCGCGGATTCCCGCCGATGTGTTCTCCACACGCAGTTTCGAGGGCTGGTGGCGCCAGGCGAAACAGAAGACCCCCGACCTGCTCACCATGCGGCAGGAGGACCTCCTGCCAGACGACGCCCCCGAGGTCGACGAGGCCGAGTTCCCGCCGGTGTGGCGACAGGGCGACCAGAAGCTGAGCCTGCGCTACCGGTTCGAGCCCGGGGCGGAGGACGACGGGGTGAGCGTCCAGGTGCCGCTGCCGCTGCTCCCCCGGCTGTCTCCGGCCGGGTTCGACTGGCAGGTTCCCGGGCTTCGCCAGGACCTCGTCACCGCGATGATCAAATCGCTGCCCAAGGCGATCCGACGCAATGTCGTTCCGGCCGCGGACTGGGCCCGGCGCCTGATGGCCGAGTTGCCGGATGCTCCCCCGCAGCCGGCGCCGCAGGCCACCAACAACGACACCCTCGCCGCGCATCTGGCGATCGCGATCAAGCGTCTCTCCTACATGCCGATCGAGGCGTCCGACTTCGACCTGTCCCGGATCCCGGGACACCTGCGGGTGACGTTCCGAGTCGTCGACGAGAAGGGCCGCCAGGTCGCCTCAGGCAAGGACCTCGTCGATCTGCAGCACCGCCTCGCCTCCCGCACCCGCGAAAGCGTCGCGAGGGTCGCGGAGGCCACTCCCAACGCGCTGGAACGTTCCGGGATCACCCGCTGGGACTTCGACGAGCTCCCACGCTACGTCGACACCCGCCACGCCGGCAACACCATCCGCGGGTACCCGGCACTGGTCGACGAGCGCACGTCCGTGTCGATCCGCATCATGGCGACGGAGGCCGACCAGCGACGGGCCATGCCCGGCGGTGTGCGGCGGCTGCTGCTCCTGTCCGTGGCGTCCCCGGTGACCTACGTCCAGCAACACCTCACCTCGGCTGAGAAGCTCGTGCTCGCCACCAGCCCGTACCCGTCGACGCAGGCCCTGTTCGACGACTGCCTCGTCGCCTGCATCGACGATGTGCTCTTCCGAGTGTCACCCGACGGATGCCTCTTCATGAAACTCGAATTCGAGACCGTTCGCGACCGGGTCTCCGGCGCCATGATGAACACGATGTTCGACACCGTGTCGCTCGTCGCCAAGGTCCTCACCGCGGCGCGGACCGCTGAGAAATCCCTGAAACGGGCGACGAGCCTTTCGCTGCTCCCCGCCCTCTCCGATGCCACCGCGCAGCTCGGCGGCCTCGTCTTCCCCGGCTTCGTCTCGGCGACGGGGACGGCACGACTGGGCGCGCTGCCGAGGTATCTCGCGGGGATCGCCCACCGGGCCGAGAAGCTCCCGGACAACCCGAACCGCGACCGGGTCTGGATGAACGAGATCCAGGCCGCTGCCGCACTCTTCGACGCCGCGGGCGGAACGATCCCGCTGGATCCGTTCGCTCCCCCGCACCTGGTCAAGGCGCGCTGGATGCTTGAGGAACTCCGGCTGAGCCTGTTCGCTCAGAACATCGGCGCTGCAGAGACGGTGTCGCTGCAGCGCATCCGCAAGGTGCTCGCCGGCTAGAGCACTTTCGACAGGAACGACTGCGTGCGCTGGTGCTGCGGGTTCGCGAGCACCTCGCGAGGGTCGCCGGACTCGACGATCACCCCTTCGTCCATGAAGAACAGCGCGTCGCCAACCTCGCGGGCGAACCCGATCTCGTGCGTGACGACGATCATGGTCATCCCGGACTGGGCGAGACCCTTCATCACGTCGAGCACCTCCCCCACGAGTTCGGGGTCGAGGGCGCTGGTCGGCTCGTCGAAGAGCATCAGCTTGGGTTCCATGGCCAGCGCGCGGGCGATCGCCACGCGCTGCTGCTGGCCGCCGGAGAGGTGACCGGGGTAGGCCTTCGCCTTGTGCGCGAGACCGACGCGTTCGAGGAGCTGCATGGCCGTGGCGACCGCGGCCTGTTTCTTGACGTTCTTCACCCGGGTGGGTGCCTCGATGATGTTCTCGAGCACCGTCATGTGCGGGAACAGGTTGAAGGACTGGAACACCATGCCGATGTCCGCCCGCTGACGAGAGACCTCCTTCGGCGACATCTCGTAGAGCTTGTCGCCGCGCTGCCGGTAACCCATGAGGTCGCCGTCGACCCAGAGCCGGCCGCCGTTGATCGATTCGAGGTGGTTGATGCAGCGAAGGAACGTCGACTTACCCGAACCGCTCGGTCCGATCAGGCAGGCGACCTGTCCCCGTTCGACGGTGACCGAGATGTCCTTGAGGACCTCGTGGGAGCCGTAGCTCTTGACGATGTGGTCGGCGTGGACCATCGGGATGTCGCTCATCAGGGTGTCGCTCATCGGTGTTCCCCCTTCGGAGGCGGGATGGTGTCCGTGTCGGCGGATGCCTCGGCGTTCGCCGTTCCGGGAGCCACCGTTCCGGTCGGGATCGGTTCGCCGTCCAGAGCGCGCTGGGGTGCGACGCCCCGCGCGTAGTACTTCTCGAGGTAGTACTGGCCGACCATCAGGATGCTCGTGACGAGCAGGTACCAGATGCTCGCGACGATGAGGAGCGGAACCGTGGCGTAGATCTGCGACGAGATCGCCCGGGTCCTGGCGTACAACTCGAGCGAGAAGCCCAGCGCCGTCACGAGGGAGGTGGTCTTCAGCATCGAGATGACCTCGTTGCCGGTCGGCGGGATGATCACCCGCATGGACTGCGGAACCACGATGCGCAGCATGGTCTGCTGCCAGCTCATCCCGAGGGCGCGCGCGGCTTCGTCCTGACCGCGCGGGACGCTGAGGATGCCGCCGCGAACGATTTCAGCCATGTACGCGGCTTCGTTGAAAGCGAGGCCGAGCACCGCGAGCCAGAACAAGTTGATGAAGTCGAACGGGGCGGCGGTGAAGAACTCGACGTCGGTGAACGGGATACCGATCGTCACCGATCGGTAGATCGTGCCGAGGAGCCCCCAGAAGACGAGCTGGACGTAGACCGGCGTTCCGCGGAACAGCCACAGGTACGTCCACGAGACGGCCTTGAGCACCGGATTGTCGCTCAGCCGCATCACGGCCAACACGAGCCCCATCACGATCGCGAGGACCATCGACAAGACGGTCAGCACGAGGGTGATGAGCGCGGCCTGGCTGATCCGGCGATCAAAGAGGTACTGCGCGACGAGGGGCCACTGGTAGGCATCCCTCGTGGCGGCATCCCAGACGAACACCACGACCAGCAATGCGATCACGATCGCGAAGGTCGTTCGGAGCGGGTGCCGGAGCTTCACCGCTTTGATCGGAGCGGTCGACGACTCCCGCGCCGAGGCCGGCGCGGGAGTCGCCCGTGTGTCTGCCATCCTTCTGACGCCCGTCTCGCGACTCAGCCGGCGTTGACGGTCGCTTCGGTGACGGCACCCGCCTCGACGCCCCATTCCTCGAGGATCTCGAGGTAGGTTCCGTCGTCGATGAGAGCCTGCATGGCGGCCTGGATGGCTTCGACCAGCTCACCATCCTTTTCGATCACAACACCGTACGGGGCGGAGTCGAAGATCTCGCCGCTGAGTTCCAGCGCGCCGTCCGATTGTGCGACACCGTACTGGGTGATCGGCGAGTCGGCGAGCATGTACTCGGCGCGCCCAAGCACGGCGTTGTTCGTCGCCTCGTCCTGGCCGTCGGACTTCAGCATGTCGACGGCTTCCTTGCCATCGGCGACGCACGTGTCGCTCTCGGCCTGGAGGAACTGTTCGGACGTCGTGGAGGCCTGGATCGCGATGGTCACGCCACAGTATTCCGTGAGGTCTTCGGAACCGGCGGTCTTGGCGAACTGCAGGCCGGCGCTGTAGTAGTCGACGAAGTCGACCTGCGCCTGCCGTTCAGCGTTGTCGGTGAAGCTCGACCAGCCGAGGTCGAGAGTCCCGCCTGCGACCTTCGGAAGGATCGCGTCGAACAGGTTCTTCTCCCACTCGACCTCGAGTCCCAGCTTGCCCGCGACCGCTTCGGCGAGTTCGGCGTCCCAGCCTGTGACGCTTCCGTCATCCGCCTCGAACTCGTTCGGTGCGTAGCTGGCGTCGACGCCGATCTTGAGCACTCCGGCCGATGCGATGTCCTCGGGAACGAGCGAGGTGAGCTCCTCGTCGGCGGAGACTGAACCGCCGTTCGACTCTCCCGACGGGGGCGCCTCATTGTTCACACAACCGGTCAGGACAAAAGCGGCCACTGCCGCCAATGCCACTGGTGCAACGAGTGCTTTTCTGCGCATTTTTTATTCCTTCATCTCTCGACGTCATCGCCGACGGTATACCGAGACTAACCCAACTGACCCAAGCCGCTCCGCCGACGAAACCAACTTGTGACCGGCCGGTTACGCGGTCAACCTGCGGCGAGTGCGTGCTGCAACTCGGAGACCAGCCGGCGTTCCACGCCCAGAACCGAACGGACCCGGTCGGCGAGATCCGGGATCGTGACGTCGGGCTGGGTCGCGGCGGCGGCGACATCGGCGATTCCGGCCCACTGGGAACCGGCATCCCGCGCTGCCTCCGCGGCGGATGCCAGTTCGAGGCCCGTGATTGGTCCCGCCTCCTCGAGGAAGGCACCGTAGAGCGACCGACCCGCCCCCGGTGCGGTGTGCGCCCAGGTGAGGCACTCGGCGAGTCGCGTCATGCCCACGCCGAAGGCCTCCGGTGGGCCGAAGCGGCGCCTCCACCCCTTCTTCGTTGTGGTGTCCTCGAGATCTGCGAGCAGCCGTTCCATGCCGCTGAGCCCCACGTTGACGTCGAACGCGTTGCCCAGAACGGGTCCGGTCAAATGAGCTGTGGTGGTGGCGATCGACGCCCGCACGGCCACGGCAAGGTCTGGCGCGGCAGCGGGTGGGCGAAGCGTTTCCAGTCGGAAGCGCCCGGCACGGTGGGCGCCCCACGCTGCGGCGAGTTGGTCCGAAGTCAGGAGGTGCGGCTCCGGTGCCGAGTCGTCAACGAGGTATCGGCCGTCGGCCCGACCGGCGACGACGATCGGGTAGGGGTCTGCCGCCTCCTCCACCCGCGTGTCTCCGTGCCACGGCAGAAGCCCGCGTCCGACGGTGAGCATCGCAGGACGCCCCGCATCGAGGGCCGCATCGAGTTTCTTCAGCGCCGCGCCTGGCGCGCTCGAGGTCACCGTCGACAGGTCGAGGCCGAGATGGCCGGCGACCGCATCGAGCCAGGGCTGCGGATGGTGCTGCGCCACGATGGTGAGCAGAGGGTGCGGAACCTGACGGTACTCGAAGACGGCGTAGAGGAACCCGATGCCGCCGCCAAGGCCGAAGGCCATCGGTTCGGAGACGCCGATATCGTCCACGGCGAGCATGTGGCGGCAGAGTGCCGACGGGGTGTGCTCGTCACTGCCGAAGGCGGGATAGCCGGTCACCGCTGCCGGATGGCCGGAGTGTCGCCGCTCGGCCAGGATGCGGCGGTGGGCGGCGGTGTAACTCTCACCGGTGCGTTCCATCCGCTCCCGGATCCTCTTCTTGAGGGAATGCTGCTCGGTCATGGTGCTCTCTCCCGTGGTCAGGGGCGCGCTCTCCGCCCCACACCGGATACGCGCCGACCACGATTGAAAGAGATCATGTCGAGGTATGCCTGTCACGATGAGAGATCACCTTGTTCCCGCACAGCCGGTGGGTGTGGGCCGCCGGTCAGGGAATCGGGCGTGTGACACGCCGCCTCGTCAGGGTACTACGGCCGCAGTCCGGCGCACCAGTGGGGCGGCTCAGGCGATGGGATCCGGCGTGCCTGCCCGGACCGGTTCACCGGCCGTCGCCGCCCAGCTCGCGAGAAGGCGCAGCCTCTCCTCGCTGGGCGACCCGGGTTCGGTTCCGTACACGATGAGCGACTGCCCCGGGTCGGCGGGAAGCTCCATCGCCTCGAACGTGAGGTAGAGGTCACCGACGACCGGATGGTGGACCGCCTTGAACCCGGTGTCGTGGTAGCGCACATCGTGGGCCGCCCAGAGGGAGCGGAACTCGTATCTGCGGGCCAGCAGATCGCCTATGAGTTCCTGCAGTTGTGAATCGTGCGGGTCACGGCCGACTTCGATGCGGAGGTTCGCCACCATGTCGGCAGCTGCCTTCGCCCAGTCGAGGAAGAACGCGCGTGCGCGAGGGTTGAGAAAGAGGAAGCGTGCCGTGTTGACCGGCGAGCCGGCCTCAGCGTCCGCGTACAGCTCCGAGTAGAGGGCGCGTCCGAGAGCGTTGCTGGCGAGAAGATCCCGCCGGGTATTGCGCACGAAGGCGGGAGCGTCGGAGAGCCCGTCGACCACCCGCTGCACGGCCTGCCGCACGTTCTGCCGTGCAGCGCGTCGTGGGGCGGGCCGGACCGTGGCCCGGGCTCCGGCGAGGCGCAGGAGGTGCTCGTGTTCGGCTTCGTCGAGTTGAAGCGCCCGCGCGATCGCGTTGAGCACCCCCTCGGATACGGTGCCGAAGGTTCCACGTTCGAGCTTGGTGTAGTAGTCGACGCTCACCCCGGCGAGCATGGCGACTTCTTCGCGCCGCAGTCCCGCAACGCGCCGGTTCCCGCCGTAAGCCGGCAGTTTGGCCTGTTCCGGGGTGATCTTCGCCCGCCGCGAGGCGAGGAATTCACGGATGTCCTGACGATTCTCCATGGAACGACGATAGGTCAGGCCGGTGCTTCGAGACAGGCTCTGCCGGTACCTGCTCGGAGCCTGTCGTGTCGGACATCTCCTGCGTACGGTGGATCCTGAAGACAATCGATCCCCTGGAGACGATCGATTCGAGGAGGCGACATGGAGATCCTGCCCCAGGGCACAGCGCAAACGTCAGGGCGAGAACGATCATGACGACCGCGTGGACCAGCGACGAGCTTTCCCGCGTGGGCGGCGCTGAGGAACTTCTCATCGCCTCGAGGCGGAAAGACGGCACGTTACGCCCGTATGTGAGGATCTGGGTCGTGCGGGCGGGAAACGACATCTACGTCCGGTCCGCGTACGGCTCGGACAACCCGTGGTTCGTTCGTGCGAAAGCCAGCGGTACCGGGCGGGTCAGGGCCGGGGGGGTCGAGAAGGACGTCGTCTTCACCGACGCCGCGGCATCCGCTCAGCGGGACATCGACGCCGCCTATCACGCCAAATACGACCGCTACGGCCCGCGCATCGTGGGCTCGGTTGTCGGCGCGAGCGCCATGGAGACGACCCTGAAGCTGGAGCCGCAGGCGGGCGGGTAGCCGTCCCGGCCGGACCGGGTACGCGCTCGCCTCAAGCCGGTAAATCTTTGGCAACGAATCAGCGGCGAAAACCCCGGTCGCGCTACAATTGTCGGCAGAAGGGACACTGCGCGATGCCTCGGTCCGGAGTTCTGATGTGTGCGGCGGCGTTGCTCGCCGGAATTGTTCTCGTCACAGGCTGCGCTCCGAATCCGGGGCCGACGGCTTCGCCTTCGTCATCGACCCAGACGCCATCGACACGGACGCCATCGACACCGACGCCGTCCGAGACACCGACGTCTACCCCCGGGGCCGACACCATCACGATCGACCTGCCGGCCGATGGCGCTCGAGTCACTGTGCCGGTTGACGCGGAAGGCACCGCCAATACCTTCGAGGCGGCGCTCACCGTCGACATCGTGAACGAGGCAGGCGACATCCTCTGCATGCGCCACCTGATGGCGACGTCCGGGAGCGGGACGCGTGGAACCTGGCAGGCTCGCCTGGGCTTCGCGCCGGAGCAGGACATCGCTGCCCCCGTCACCCTGCGCGCGTATGAGTTGAGCGCGAAAGACGGATCCATGATCAACCTGGTCGAACGACCGATCACCCTCTCGCCGGAGCATCCGCTGATCATGCTGACCAGCCCGGTCTGTGGCGACGTGGTCGACGCCGGTGGAAATCTTTCGGTACAGGGACTCGCGACCGTGTTCGAAGCCGCCCTCACCGTCGAGCTGCGGGATGCCGCCGGTGCCGCCGTGTACTCCCGCGACCTGATGACCGCTGAGGGTGGTGTTGAGTCACCGTTCGGCGAGATCGTCACGATCCCGGCCGGCCTGCCCCCGGGGTTCTACGATCTGGTGGCTTTCAACTACAGCGCAGAAGACGGCAGCATCGAAAACGAGTTCCCGGTCCAGATCGAACTGCGGTAGCGAGCGCGGCGCTCGAGCCCGAGCTCACCGTACGAGCTGCGGTGCGGGGGCGGCCGGTACGGGTCGCGAGGGGGCCAGGGCCCTGACCGCAACACACCCAACGACGGCACCGAGACATTGCGCACCGAGATACGGGAGAACCGAGGTCGGGGCGATTCCGGCGAACGTGTCCGAGAACATCCGGCCGATCGTGATGGCGGGGTTGGCGAAGCTGGTGGAGCTGGTGAAGAAGTAGGCGGCGCCGATGTACGTAGCCACGACCGCCGCTGAGAAATGCGCACGGCCGGTTCGGTCGAGGGCGAAGATGACGAAGATCAAACCGGCGGTGGCAACAACCTCTGACAGCAGGTGGCCGGCCGTGGAGCGGTCGTTTCCGCTCCACGAGACGAGCGGCAGTTCGAACATTGCATTGGCGAGGATGCAGCCGGACACGCAGCCCAGCACCCGCGAGTACGTACGGCCCGATGTCCCGGAGACCGCGGAGCCCTAGGGCGTAGTCGACGGCCGACACCAGAGGGTTGAAGTGCGCGCCGCTCAGCGGTCCGAGAACGGTGATCAGCACGAAGAGCCCGAAAGCGGTGACGATTGCGTTGATCAGGAGCTGCAGGGCCACATCCTGGGTGAGGTTCGTTGCGGCGACTCCTGAGCCGACGACGATTGTCGTGAGGGAGGCGGACCCGACAAATTCTGCGGACACTCGGCGGAGAATGGCTGGGGGCTCGATGGTCACCGGCCAAGCATACGCATAGACTGCGATCTATGGTTATCTCGGGGTCGACCAGCGAACTGCGGCTTCTCGCCGATCCCACCCGTGCGCGGATCATGTCCCTTCTCCTGGACAGCGACTACGGCAGAGCGGCCGTCGGCGCCCTGGCCGCCGAACTCAAACTCCGCCAACCGACGGTGAGTCACCACCTCAAGGCTCTTTTCGACGAGGGTTTTCTTGATCGCGAGCCCGAGGGCCGGAACGTTTGGTATTCCGTTCGTCCTGACCAGGTCGACCGGGTGACAGATCTTCTGGGTGCCGGCCACGAGGGCACGCCCGACGACGGAGTGCTGGACCGGATCTCCGAAGACCTGGCCGCCCGGTTCGTCGGCACCTTCGCGCGAGAGACCGTCGACCGGTACGTCCGAGAGAGCTTCGCGCTGCTCGCCGAACGGGCGAACATCACGCGTCATCTCCCGTCCCTGACCTCGCGTTTCGCCGCCGACCGCCTCTCCGCCCTCGCGTCAGCCGATCTGCCGGGGCACGGCATCCCGGA
Source organism: Mycetocola sp. 2940 (assembly GCF_040548835.1). Classification (NCBI taxonomy): domain Bacteria; kingdom Bacillati; phylum Actinomycetota; class Actinomycetes; order Micrococcales; family Microbacteriaceae; genus Mycetocola; species Mycetocola sp. 2940. The sequence continues at coordinate 97,179 of NZ_JBEPSK010000006.1, read as the reverse complement.
AGTGCTGTTCGTGTGTGTGCAGAACGCGGGACGCTCCCAGATGGCCGCCGGCATCCTCCGCCATCTGGCAGGCGACCGCGTGCACGTGCGCACAGCCGGCTCCGCACCGGCCAGCGCCCTTCGGGCGGTCGTCGTCACCGCACTCGACGAGATCGGTGTGCCGATCGGCGGCGAGTACCCGAAGCCCCTCACCGACGACGTGGTCCGCGCGGCCGACGTCGTGATCACGATGGGCTGCGGCGATGCCTGTCCTGTCTACCCCGGGCGACGCTACCTCGACTGGGATCTGGAGGATCCAGTGGGACTCCCCCTGGCACGGGTGCGGGAGATCCGTGACGACATCGACGCCCGCGTGCGGGACCTGCTGTCGACGCTTCAGGTGAACGCGGCATGAATTCGCATGCCATCCGGTCCCGCACCAATAGATGACCGTCTATGCTTTTGGATAACCGACTGTGAGGGTCCCGATGCCAACCAAGCCCACCGTTCTCTTTGTCTGCGTTCACAACGCGGGACGCTCCCAGATGGCCGCGGGTTACCTGCGGGAACTCTCCGGCGGCGCCGTCGAGGTGCGCTCAGGTGGATCGGAGCCCGGCGACCAGATCAACCCGATGGCAATCCAGGCCATGGCCGAAGACGGGATCGACATCTCCCAGGCCGTCCCCCAGCTGATGACCACCGATCAGGTTCGCGACTCCGACGTCGTGATCACGATGGGTTGCGGCGATGTCTGCCCCATCTTCCCCGGCAAGCGATACGAGGACTGGGAGCTCGTCGACCCGAAGGGGAAGAGCATCGACGAGGTCCGGCCGATCCGTGACGATATCAAAGCTCGCGTCCAGGCGCTGGTCGCTGAGCTTCTTCCCGCGGAAGCCTGACGCCCGGGGTGAGTCTGGGTCGCGCGCCAGCCGTCGAAGGCGGGTTTCGGACAGCTACCAGAACAGGACCTGGGCGAGCACGAGCAGCGCGATGAGGAACACCACGACGACACCGGCGACGATTCCCAGCGTCTGGCGCGACATCCGGGCCACGCCGAAACCGACGAGGAACGGCAGCGAGAGAAGGAAAATCGTGGCGACCCACCAGAACGTCGCGTATCCCCCGGCCGACACGTCGACGGCGTTGGTGAACAGGAACCGTGTCTCCGGGTGGGTGGCGAAGGCGAAGGCTGCCGACAGCGGCACGGCGATGAGCGCTGCCGTGATGACTCCGGTGAAAAACCCCCACATGCCCGCCTTCGACGTGTCGCCTCCGACCGGGGAGCGAGACTGCGTTTTCTGCGCACCCATTTCGAGACCCTTCCCTTCGCAGCGCGTCGCTGCACGCGCCCTGAATCGTAGCTTGGCACCAGCGTGCCCTCGACGCCACGGCCTGCTCTGTTCCGGTGCCGGATCTCACCCGCCGAGGGTGACAGTGGACGCTCCTCGCCGCATGCGCCGGTTCCTCGTCACAACGACGAATGCGACCGCCCGACCGGCCACCGCATTCGTGTGAGGGACAGCTAGAAGTCCCAGTTCTCGCCCGCTGAGCTGCTAGCCCCGGAATCTCGGGCATTCTGTGGTGCGTTTCTTCGCTCGTGCCTTCTGCGTGCCACCCGCATTCGAACTAGCTTCAGCGGGCCCGATGCGGATCCGATGATACTCCACTAAGGCTACTCGCCTCAGGGATCCGCGCTCAGAATGCTGAGCCAGCGCCTGTTATAGAACGCGGACACCGGATGTGAGACGTCGACACGCCGGAACGCGGGTCGTTCAGCCTCGTGTCTCACGGACGATCGTTTATGTAACCCCGCTCCCGGGTCCTCACCCGAAAGCTGGAGCTTCCGGGCCTAAGGACATGCCCCCTGAGCTGGTGCTATCGCATTAGCTCCGATGGCATCAGGCCAGTCGACGGCCGGCAGCAGTTGTGCTGAATTTCGGAGTACACCTCACCCACCGGGGAAGAGGCGCCTTGCGGATAACGCCTCTTACGTACGGCGCCGCACTCACGCCGCCCCGTCAGACCATGCAAGGCGGATTCGGTGACATCAACGTCCCGTTGACGCCTGGTCCCAATCGGCCACACCGAGTGGACCTCGGGCGGCTCCTCGGACGAAGGTTGCCACGTCAGCCTGCGACGGAACCCCTGGGGTCCATGGAGTCCCGTTCCGCTCAGTGAGTTCGACGATTTGTTCGCCTGTGAGCAGGCGAAAGTTCTGCCCCCGAATGAGCAAAGCAGTTCTCGCGGCCTCCTCGATCTCCGTGACAGCGGTTTGCGCTTGCGCGAGCGTGGGGAATGCGGCGATCGACCCGTGGTTGGCAAGCAGAGCCGCCGAGAAGGTTAAGTCAAACCTGAGAATCGCGTCGGCTTGGGCCGGGTCGCCTGGGGCGAAGTACGGGATGAGCGGCACTTGCCCGACCTTCATGAGCAAGTATGGCGTTGCGGGAAGTATTGCGTGATGTGCACTCCACGGCTCAACGCACGACGCCGCGGTCGCGTTCTCCGAGTGCACGTGCACAACTGACTGGGCAGCCGGGTCGCGGCGATACATTGCCAGATGCAACGGCACTTCCTTGGAAGGACGCGGTCCGTCGAGATGCGTGCCGTCGAGCGAGACGATCGAGAGCGCGTTTACGCTGAGCGATCCCAGGCTCACGTTCGTTGGCGTCATGATGATCGTATTGCCCGTGCGAATACTGAGGTTGCCGGAGCGACCGGGGCTGAGGCCAGCGTCGACGAGTTCGCGTCCCATGGAGACGAGTTCTTTGCGGACTGTGCTCATTCCAGTTGCTCCCATGCGGTGCTGAAGAGGTTGATGTCACCGAAGTTTCCGGATTTAAGGGCGAGGTTCAGCATGGTTCCATTGGCATCGCGGGCTTCCGCCCATACGACGCCTGGTGCGATTGCCGGGCCGATGCGCAGTTCTGAGATTCCCAGGCGCGAGACGACTGCTCCGGAGGTCTCTCCGCCCGCGACGATAACTTGGCGGACCCCGGCGGCCACGGATTCGGCGGTGATTTCGGCGAGGGCGTGCTCAAACGCGGCTGCGGCCTCCGCGCGGTTATCTGCTGTGGCGCCGAGGTCATCTTCGGTCTCCGTGGCAAAGACGAGGACCGGTGTGTTTGCTCCGGTCGCCCATGCGTCGATGGCCCAGTCAACGGCCCGACCGATCTCCGCCTGCGAGTTGTGCATTAGTGCTGCCACGTCGAGCTTAAGGGATGGCATGTGTACGCGGGCTGCGGCAGTCTGTGCGCGGGTCATCTGCGAGGCCGATCCGCTGACGACGAGTCGGTAGCCCTCTGTGGTCGTGATCGCGCCGGCGCGAGTGCTCCTGCTCTCACTCGAGAGGTTTCCGGCGAGTCCTGCGCCGCCGGTGAGAAGCGCCCGGTAGGGAGCCGCGGCGGAGATTCGAGCCAGATCGTCTTCGTCGATCGCGTCCACGATGACCAGGGATGTGCTGTCTTGTTCCGGAGCTTCCAGGGCGGCTCGCAGTTCTGCTTCGGCTGAGCGTACGGTGTGGAGCCCAACCCTGCGGATGGCGTTGTCCGTCTGCGGCGCAAGAATTGTCTCGAGATTGGAGTCGGTCATCGGCGTGAGAGGGTGCGTGCGCATCGGGCTCTCGCTGAGCAACTGATCATGGACGAAGAGGTGTCCCTGATAGACAGTTCTGCCGTTCGCAGGGAACGAAGGAACCATTAGTGCGGTGTTGAGACCGAGCCTGCTCAGCATGGCGTCGGTCACCGGGCCGATATTTCCGCTCGGCGTTGAGTCAAAGGTCGAGCAGTACTTGAAGTAGAAGCGCTCAGCGCCAGCAGCGAGAAGGGAATCGACTGCGTCCAGACTCACGCGAACCGCATCTTCAACAGGGGTCGTGCGTGATTTCAGGGCGATGACATACGCGTCTACGTCGTCCGCGGCGAATGGAACGGATGAATCGATGATCACTTTTGTGCGATACCCCGAATGCACCAGCGCTGCCCCGACGTCCGTCGCCCCGGTGAAATCATCAGCTATGCAGCCGAGAACGTCCATTGTCACTCCTTCGTTGGTTCACACTAGCATGTGATGATTTGATAAATAAGTTGCAGTATTTGTGAAAATGTGGGTACTGTCGGAACATACCAACGATGTTAGGAACTGCGGTGAACTTTGAACTTCTCCTCCGGAGCGCGAACGACCAGCCCATCCGGGTCGCGCTGACCGGGGCGAACGGAGCCTACGCACGGACCTTGCTCTCGCAGCTCCTGCTCATCCCCGCGATCCATCCCGCCGTGCTGTGCGACCTCGACCTTGAGGGCCTCCGTGCCACTCTTCTCAACCTCGGCTATGACGAAGGGTCCCTCGTCCTTGCCAACACGAACGCCATTTCGGTTGACGCGGCGCCGGGCACGATCGTGCTCACGGACGAGATCGGGCGCTTAACGACGTACGACTTCGATGTGCTCGTGGAGGCGACCGGCAATCCGGCGATCGGCCTGGATGCTGCACGTGGCGCCATCGCCGCCCAGCGGCACGTCGCCATGGTAAGCAAAGAGGTCGACTCCGTCGCCGGACCGCACCTGCTCAATATGGCCCAGCAACACGGCGTGGTCTACACCCTTGCGGGCGGCGACCAGCCGGCAAATCTACTCTCGCTCGTCAGCTGGGTCCGATCCCTCGGACTCGACATCGTCGCCGTCGGCAAGTCGAGCGAGTACGACCTCGTGCTCAACGCTTCGACTGGAGAACTCACCCAGCTGGAGGAGACGATCGACGCACCCGGGCTGCTCGACCTTCTATTCCTCTCGGACGATATCGAGGACACCTTGTCGGCCCGCGCCGAGCAGGTCGCCGCCCTGAACCGTCGCGCCACCGCCGACTACTGCGAAATGGCGGTCGTCGCCACAAACGGCGGCTTCGTGCCTGACACCGAGCGCCTGCACTACCCCGTCGCACGCACCGCCGAACTCGCCGATATCTATTCGCTCCGCGAGCACGGAGGAATCCTGTCGGACACGGGGCGCATCGACGTCTTCAGCGCCCTCCGCCTGAAAGGCGAAGCGAGCTTTGCCGGTGGGGTCTTCGTGGTGGTACGGACGCATGACTCCACCACCTGGACGATCTTGGCCGAAAAAGGCCATGTCGTCAGCCGCAACGGTCGCTACGCAGCGATCTACCTCCCCTACCACTTCATGGGCATGGAAACGCCAATGACGATTCTCGCTGCCGCCCGTCTCAAAATCTCCGCCGGCTATCCGACGGCACTGGGGGCAGTTGTACTCGGAGGTCGCGCCACGCGGGAACTCCCTGCCGGGACCGTCCTCACAATGGGTGGCCACCACCACGACGTCACCGGCGTCGATGCCGTGCTTCTGAACCGCGCGGAGGCACCGGCCAACATCGCTCCGCTCTACCTGTTGTCATTCGCCACGACCGCGCGCGACATCGCTCAGGGCGAACTCCTCACCATCGACGACGTGTCCGGTTTCGACCCCGCACTGCTCGAGGCGTGGAACGAAGCACCAGCTACCTATTAAGACCCCCAAAATTAAGACCCCCTCAACCCACCAAAACCCGATGCAAAGGAGCACCATGAGCGCCACAACGACAGAAACGGAACGCAGGGCCGCACCGCCACGCAAAGCTACAGCGATTCGCTGGAGCGTGGTGATCGTCCTGTTCGTCTTCTACACGGTCAACTGCATCGACAGGGCCGCGCTCGGCGTCGCTCTTCCGACCATCAGCGAAGAGTTCAAACTCACGCCCACCATGCAGGGGCTTATCCTGAGCGCATTCTTCTGGAGCTACTGCCTCATGCAGATCCCAGGCGGGCTCGCTGCAGACAAGTTCGGACCCCGCCGGGTGATCGGGGTCGCTGCGGTCATCTGGGGTTCGTTTACCGCACTGGCCGGCCTCGCTGCCAACGGTCTAATGCTCATCCTTTCCCGCATCGGGCTCGGCGCGTTCGAGGCACCATACATGGCATCGGCGAGCAAGATCGTTGCCGCATGGATGCCACCGAAACGCCGAGCAAGTGGCGTTACGCTCATCGACAGCGGCGCCCCGCTCGGCGCAGCCTTCGGCGGATTGCTCATCGCTTGGCTCATCTCCACCACGGGCTCTTGGCGCTGGTCGTTCCTCATCATCGGCGTCGCGACCATCGTCGTCGGCATCCTCGTTTACCTGTACATCCGCAACAAGCCTGCGGAGCACTCCCTCGTTAACGAAGAAGAAGTCGCCCTCATCGAGACCGCGGCTGAAGCCGAGGGTGAGAAGCCAGGCGTGAGCCGGGCTAACATCATCGCGATGGTCATTGGTCGCCTCTCCTGGGCCATGGTGTTCTGGGGCCTGGTCACCTGGGGTCCGAGCTACCTGTCCTCCGCTCGCGGGCTGGACCTGAAGGCCATGGGCTTTGCGATCTTCCTCATCTTCCTCTGCGGTGCCCTCGGTGAGATCCTCAGCGGCTTCCTAGCGGATCGCCTGCAGAAGCGCTTCTCTCGGAACGTCTCCTTCAAACTTTTGTTCGGCGGATCCGGCGCCCTCAGCCTTATCGCGTTGCTGATTCTTCCTACAGTCACGGACGCAACGACAGCGGTCACGCTGCTCTGCGTGGGAGTGTTCTTCAACCTGTTCGGCGGCCTGTACTGGACCATCCCCGCGATGCTTGCCAAACCTGACAGGATCGGCCTCGTCGGCGGCGTCATGAACTTCGCGGGCACCTCCGCAGGAATCATCGTCCCCATCGTTGCGGGCGTGCTGCTCGAGGTCACCGGCGGCTACACCGCCGTCCTGATCTTCCTCGCCGGCGCCGCAGCCGTGTACCTGATCGGCTCTCTCTCGATCAACTTCAACGGCACCTCTAAGAAGGACAAGGTCTCCGCTAATGCCTGACCAGGTCAGCCAGGGGCACAAATACGACGGCCCCGTCATCGATGCACACCACCACGTTTGGGATCTGCAACGAAACCTGTACCCCTGGCTGACCCCCGAGGAAATGGTGCCGCACCGCTACGGCGACTACGGCTCGATCAAGCGGGACTATCTCCCCGCCGACTACCTCGCGGATGTCGACGACACCTCTGTCGTCGCGAGCGTCTACATGGAGGCTGAATGGGATCCGACGGACCCGATCGGTGAGACCCGCTACGTCAACGACCTCTCCGCAGCTACGGGAGTGCCCGGCGCGATGGCCGCGCAGGCGTGGCTGGATGCACCCGATGTGGCGCACGTGCTGGAGCAGCAGGCATCGTTTGGGATCGTCCGAAGCGTGCGCCACAAACCGGGCGGCCCTTCAAACCTGGCAACCGTAGGCGTCGACCGCACGCTCATGTCGAACGAGCTCTGGCGGGCAGGCTACGCCCTCCTTTCCGACCACGGCCTCCACTTCGAACTCCAGACCCCATGGTGGAACCTCCGCGAAGCCGTGGAGCTCGCGCGAGACTTCCCTGAGACGACCCTCATCGTCAATCACTCGGGCGTGCTGCTAGACCGCGAGCCGTCGACGATTGCCGGCTGGTTGCCTGCATTGGAGACTGTCGCAGCACTGCCCAACGTCGTCATCAAAGCGTCCGGTCTCTGTGTTGCTGGACAGCCTTGGACGGTAGATCTCAACCGTGACGTCGTCCTCGCGATGGTGGACATCTTCGGAGCCGACCGAGTCATGTTCGGCAGTAACTTCCCTGTCGACGGCATGTTCACGAGCTACGGTGACATGCTCGACGGCTATCTCGAAATCACCAGCTCGCTTCCAGATGAGCAGCAGAAAGCCTTCTTCCACGACACGGCAGAACGCATCTACGCGCCGTCCCTGATAGCAACATGAAACATTACCCTGAACGTATGGTTTCGACTTTCATGCCGCCGGACACGCCGCTGATCCCCGAACAGCGGCGAGAGATGATCCTTCGCCAGCTGCACCGGGATCAAGTGCTCAGCGTGCACCAACTCACCGATCTCCTTGGCGTCTCCCACATGACGATCCGCCGTGACATCGCCGCGCTTGAACACGACGGCAAGGCGATCAGTATCGCCGGGGGCGTCCGTCTAGCCAGCCACGTGCGCACCGAACCGAGTCGAATCGACAAGTCCACATTGGAAACCGGTCGCAAAGCGAGCATCGCGGCGCTGGCATCAACGCTCATTCGCGACGAGATGGTCGTATATCTCGACGCCGGCACTACCACTCTGGCAATCGTCCCGCACCTCCTGGGACGCTCAGGCCTCACAGTCATCACCAACGATTTCGCGATTGTGGACGAACTCGGAGCAATCGGCAACATAGACGCGGTACATATCGGCGGTCAGATCGAATGGGCCAACCGGTCAACGGTCGGACCTCTCGCCGCGACGACTCTGGCGAAGCTGAATACGGATCTCGCGATCATCAGCGCGAGCTCCTGGAGCGTTAAACACGGCGTCACCAGTCCCTCCCCCAGCAAGGTTCAAGTAAAAACAGCGGCCCTCGCGACAACGTCTGAAGCCGTTCTCGTCGCAGACAGTTCCAAATACGGATCGTTCAGCTTGCATTCCGCGATCGCCCTCCGAGAATTCACGTCGATCGTCACAGACGGCGACCTGAGCGAAGGGGCCGCCGGTGGCATCCGCGACCTTGGAGTGCAATTGATGCTGGCGTCGCCCGTCGAAGAGAACGACAGAGTCCGCGAGCCACGAGGATAGCCGGTCAGGGTCGCGCGGGAGACCACTCCTCACAACGCTTGCACCCATGCGCCGGAGTGCGGTCCGTGCCACATACGGTCGTCCCATAGAGTGAAGAGACCCCGGGGAGATGTCCCCTGACCGGGCACGGTTCTCCTGGCGGGTGTCCTTGCCTAGGCCACGATCGCACCCGGCTGGCCACACAGACGGGATGAGCGTAGGTCCGCTATCTCCACCCGCGGCCCCGGTAGCGCCTCAGTTGACTACAGCGTCGTGCGCGCAACTGGCTTTTTCCCGCGCTGATTTTCGAGGGGCGCGATAAGTCCGACCGTGGCGGTCTCGTAAGCGTCGGGATGGCGCTCGATGATGGGGCGTACTGCCTGCAACACCTCGATCCCAAGGTCGTTGGTGCGCGAGAAATGGCGCTTCTTCGGCTTGCCACTGGTCCCAGAAGGCAAGAGCGGCTGCTTCGTCGCGTTGACCCCGGCCTCGGCGTCGCGTGCGATCGCCCGGCGCGTGGCTTCCTCATAGTCGGATTGCACCCAGACGGACGCGTCGACAAAGTCCTGGACCTCATCGCGAATGACGCCGGTGCCTTCCACGATGATCACCTCGCACTTCGCCGGGATCGCGATCGAGCCGGCCGAGTTCTTCCGCATTCATCCTGGCGGCCGACTACGCTCATGCGCACGCTTAAAGAATCCCCCAAATACTTTGGGGACGTCCGAGGTCATTCCCGCCGATGTATCGATTTGGGCTCGGACGGCCGCCACGTCTCGGCCGTCTGCACGGTGGCACGCATGGTTCAGATCCGCTTACATCAGGCGTGGATCATGGCTGGCCGACGGGACGCGCGGCTGTTCAGGTGGCTCAGGACCGATCGTTCTCCAGACGCCGTCACTAGGCTAATCCGCAAAGGCGCATCACGCTAGGCGACCGGAAGGAGATCCTGCTAACCCTCGCTTTATGTCAGCTTGCACAACAGCGACTTCTTCAGGCCTCATCACGCTTCGCGAATTGTTCTCGCCTACATCTAGAGACGTGCGTTCAAACCGTCAAGGCCTCGGCCAGTCCGTCGCCAGGTCATTGCTAGTGGAAGGCGTCAGCAAACAGTCATACCGCCGTCGACGGTCAGGATCGTGCCGTTGATGTACGACGCCCGCGGCGACGCCAGGAAGGCCATCGCCTCGACGATCTCCGACGGTTGCGCGGCTCGTCCGCTGACTCCATAGCGAGCAACGTTATCTCGCGTGTCTGTACCGGAGCGCGCCGCGCTGAGTTCGGACATCATGTCGGTGTCGATCCAACCGGGTGCGACGGCATTGATGCGCACACGATGAGCAGCGTATTCAAGGGCGACGTTTCTCGTAATCTGGGTGACCGCCGCCTTCGAGGCGCCGTACCCGATCTCGTTCGCGACACCGCGCACAGCGGAGACCGAGCTCACGTTTACGATTGCGCCCCCGCCGTTCTCGCGCATTGCGGGTAGCACTGCCTTCGTGACGAGATAAGTCCCGAAAGCATTGACGCGCAGGACCTTCTCGAACGCATCCGCCGGATATTCCTCGGTCGTAGCGATTGGCCCGAGGATGCCGGCGATGTTGAGCAGGACGTCGACCGAGCCCAGGGCGCGGAGCGCTGATTCCACCAGGGTCGAGACCGAGGCAGGATCGCTGACGTCCACGGTGAAGGATTCGGTCCTTCCCGGACCTTCCAGCTCAGAAGTAGTGGCGTTCAGTCCGTCGCGACGCAGGTCCGCAAGTGCGAGGTTGGCACCGGCAGCGGAGAAGTAGCGTGCCGCCGCAGCGCCAAGACCTCCGGACGCGCCCGTGATGAGCACGTTCGATCCGGCGAATTCCGGGAGTGGTGTAAGGGTCATCGGATTCCTTCTATTGGCGTCGTCCCCGACGTGCTGGTGGATCAGGAGATAGTGATCGTTCGGCTCTGCTCGCGCATGAAACCCTGGAGGTAATGGACGCCGAGGCCACCCTTTCCTGTGCTTCCCGACCGCTTCCACCCAGCGAAAGACTGCACTCCGGGCCACGCACCTGTGGTGGCACCCTGCGGTCGATTCACGTAAAGGACGCCCGCTTGCATCTCGTTCAGAAAAGTCTGGATCTCGTCGGGATTGGTGCTGAAAAGGCCGGCCGACAGGCCATAGTCAGTTGCATTTGCCTCGGCCAACGCCTCTTCGAAGCTGTTCACGACGGTGAGAGTAAGCACGGGTGCGAAAAGTTCTTCGCGGGTAAGAGCGTGGCCAATGGGCAGGCCAGAGACGATCGTTGGAGCGAAGAAGTTCCCGGGACGATCGACACGGCCGCCGGTTATCGATGCACCGTCTACTCTCGCAATAGTGAGAGCCTCGTCGATTCGGTGACCGATTGCATCATCGATCACAGGGCCCATGAAGGTGTCTTCATGTATCGGATCGCCGACGATCAATTTCTGCGATCGCTCGATGATCTCGCGCATCAGCTCGTCCGCCACGGCCGCATCGACCACTACCCGACGGCACGCGCTGCACTTCTGACCCGAAAGTCCGAACGCCGATCGCACGATCCCTTGCGCGGCGGCGGACACATCAGCAGAGGATGCCACAATGGCGGCATTATGACCGCCCATCTCCGCCAGCACAGGGCGGGGCAGACGTCGGTCCTGCGATGTGCGGAAGATCTGCCACCCCACGTCGGCCGATCCGGTGAAGGCGATTCCGTCGACGTCGGAGTCGACCAACAGTCGGCCGACATCGGCTCCCCCGTGAACCACATTGAGAACGCCGTCAGGCAGGACGCTGGACAGCGCTCGCGCGACCAAGAAGGTTGAAAGCGGAGCCTTGTCGCTGGGCTTCAGGACGACAGTGTTTCCGGTAATGAGCGCGCCGAGCATCATCCCGGCGCTGAGCGCGACCGGAAAGTTGAATGGCGCGATCACGCCGAATACGCCGTAGGGGACGAGCAGATCGATGTTGAGCTCGGAGAATGATGAAGCTTGACGTTGCTCGTAGCCGCGCGCGGCCTCGAAAGTTGCGCAGTAGTGTTCGATCATATCGACCACTTCCTGCACCTCCCCGTATGCCTCAAGCCTGGTCTTGCCGGTCTCCGCCGAGGTGGTCGCGGCGATGTCGGTGCGCGCGTCGGCAATAAGGTGAGCCGCCGATCGGACCCTCGTGAGCCGCTCCGCCGTAGGCATCGAGCGCCACGCGGGGAACGCGTTGCTCGCGGAGCGCACGGCAGCTTCCACCTCGTGCGCACCGGCAACGAATGCCTCGGACACGGCGACATCGACGACGGGGTCACGCCGCGTGATCACGGCGGTTGTTGCCACTTCCTGCCCTCCGACGAGGTTCGAGACCCGTGAAGGCTCACCGGCCCGGATTTCGGCGAGCCGCTGCTCGAACGCGGCATCCAGAACTCCGTCCGCCAACGATGTGGACGCGTAGTCGATCATGCGCTTCTCCTTTGCAATCTTGAACGGTGAGGCTCAGGCGCTTTGAGGCGCCAGCTGCGCCGACTGGACGATGAGGTCCCCGGCCGTGATGGTGTGGGTACGCTCCCAGAAATCCAACAATGAGTACGGCCAGACCTGCGTTACTGCGCCAGCGGAGTTCTTGTACCAGTTCGTAACAGAGGGCTGCCCCCATGCCCGGCGGGCGTTTCCACTGTTCATATCGTCAATAAACGCGTGATACGCATCAGGTGTCACTTCGACTGTGCCGCCGCGCTCGTCGATCAGCTGGAGGGAGGACCGCGCAAAGTCGACCGAGCACTCGGCCATGAACATGATGCTGCCGTTGACGACCAGGTTCGTGTTTGGACCGTAGACCAGAAATAGATTGGGGAAATTCGGCACCAGAGATCCCAGGTACGCGCGACTCTCGCCGTTCCAGAAATCGTGAATCTCGATGCCTTCGCGCCCGCGCACCTCGATCCCGGGCAAGAACTCAGAGGCCTCGAAGCCACTGGCGAATACCAGAACGTCGAGCTCGATCTCTTCCCCGGTGACGAGTCGCACGCCGCGTTGAGTGACTGCCGCGATCGAGTCCGTCTCAAGCCGCACATTGGGGCGCTTCAGAGTGCGCGCCCAATTTCCATCGTCGCGCAGCATGCGCTTGGACCCCGGCGGATAGTCGGGAACTACTTTCTGAAGCAGATCGGGCCGATCTGCGAACTGCGCCTCGATATATTCGGTGAGCGTTCTGCGCAGTGACTCATTCGTTGAGGAGACAGAACGAGGGTCATCCCATCCGGCCTCGATTTCGGTCAGACCCAACCGCCCTTCGACAGAATTCCAGAACTGCCAGAAGCGATACCACATCGACAAGCCCGGAAGCTCGACGAGCAGGTCGAGGGCGGCCTGCGGCATCGCCTGCCGATACTCCGGTGTGGGCGAGATCCACGGTGCCGATCGCTGAAATACAACCAGTTGGTCGGCATCCTCCGCCAATTCCGGAATGATCTGGAATCCTGTTGCACCAGTTCCAACTACGCCAACGCGCTTTCCTGCAACGGGGAGATCATGAGCCCAGCGATTGGAATGCACGATCGTTCCGGCGAACTCGTCAATGCCGGTCAGGCGCGGGATGCGCGGCACGCCGAGCTGCCCGACGGCACTGACCACTGCATCGAACTCTTCCGAATGCGCCGAGCCCTCGACGTCGTAGTCGACCTGCCACACGCGCCGACTCTCGACCCATTCGCACCGGCGCACCGTCGCACCGAACGTCGTCGAGGCTTGGAGATGGTGAGAGGCCGCTACGTCCTCCAGGTAGGTCAAGACCTCCCCTTGCGTGGAGTAGAAGTTCGGCCACGTGTCAGGCTGCGCGAAGCTGTACGTATAGGTGAAGTTGTTGGTGTCGAGCCGGCACCCCGGATAGTCATTCTGAAACCAGGTGCCACCGAATCCGCTGTCGCGTTCAAGGATGTGCACGGCATGACCGTCCGCACTCAGGCGAATGGCCGAGGCGATGCCTGATAGACCTCCACCGATAATCCCGACGCGCAAACCTGTCGGGGCGGGTGTTCCGGGGCTCTGCCGGACATGCGTGCGGAGGAGAGCGTGGAACTGGGCGTCGGACTGGCCGGTGAGGAAGGTGACCACCTCCTCGATCGACAGGTCGTGCTGGGCTGGTGTTTCGGGAAGCCCGCCTGCTTCGATCGCCTCTGCCGCCAGAACGGCGGCCAACGAACGGCGCACGGTATCCACGGCAAGGTCGGCTGTGGGCTGGAGCGCAGGGTCAAGTAGTGATCGATCACCTGTTAGCAAGGCGAGCGCGCCCAGAACAGGTCGCGGATCGAGCACGTTTAGCGCGCTTCGAAGGTCGAGTTCCTTTTCCATCAGAACGCCGACCTTTCCTGGACTACTCGATCGAGTGGGCACGCGGCTACGCGCCGCTTCGTTGCAGTGCCGGCGAATGGCCGCATGAGGAGCCTTCCTTTGATGAAATCGAAAGTGAGAGTATGCTATCAGAATCGGCGACAGATGAGTTTGACTCATCCGAGTGTGAGCCCACTCTTATTTGATTGTGCTTGACCAAATGATACCGCACTCCCATAATGTATCAAATAGGCGGTGCCTGCCGGTAGACCCATGGGCCGACGCCGACCGCACCAAGAGAACCCGACAGAGGAGCAACCCATGAGCAAACCCATTTCCCGCCTCCGCCGCGTTGCGACGGCCTCAATCGCGATAGGCGTCGCCACGGTAGTACTGGCTGGATGCAGTAGCGCCAGCAGCAATACCGGCAGCAACGGCAAAACCAGTGACGTCGAATTGGTCTTCGGCACATACCAGGGACCGATCTCGGACGCCCTGGACGAAGCATATTTTGACGACTACGCCGACGAGACTGGCGTCAAGATCACACAGGTTCCCGCCGACTATGCGCGCTACATCCAGACGTTAGAATCGGGCAAGCCCGATTGGAACTCGCTCGAGGCAGACGCGTATGACCTTCTGAACTGGTCGGAGGCCGACTACATCGCAAAGTTGGACTCGGACATCCCGCGCGCTGATCTGCTTCCGGAGGAGATCAAGGACTACTCAGTTAGCGGGTATGGTCAGTCCTTCCTGGTCGCATACCGCGAGTCGGCGTTCGATTCGGCGCCGGAAGATTGGGCAGACTTCTGGGATGTCGATAAGTTCCCAGGCAAGCGAGGCTTCCCGTCGTACTACATCAACACCGCTGAGGCGGCGCTGATGGCGGATGGCGTTGCGAAGGACGAGCTCTACCCACTCGACCTGGATCGCGCGTTTGCGAAACTCGACGAGCTTAAACCGAACATCACAGTGTACGAGAGCTACGCGGCGCTCGCGCAGGGGTTCCAGGCGGGCAGTGTCGATATTGCACTGATCCCGAGCGGTCGAGCGGCAGCGCTTGCGAAAGAGGATCCTGATATCAAGCTTGTTTGGAACCAGAACATCTTCTCGTGGGCGGCTTACACCATCACCGCTGATGCGCCCAACGCGGACGCAATGCAGGACGTCGCGCGCTTCATGGCGGACCCGAAGCGTCAGGCAGTCTTCGCCGAGGGAAGTGGCTACGCTCCGGTATCCAAGGAGGCATACCAGTACATCAGCGAAGAGACCCTCGAGTACCTTCCCGGCACCGAGGAACGCCTCGCCCTGGCTGCCATCGTGGACGTGGAAGCGCTGCGGGATCAGAACACCGAGTATTACGAACGTTACACCGCCTGGCTTGCAGAGTAGGTAGACGTCCGTTCCGCCCTAAGGCCGGCTGAGAACCCCTCTCAGCCGGCCTTCGGCGTGCGCTGTGAAACGGCAGGAGTCGTGATCGCCCGCTTCGTGATCGCGGCCCTCAGGCGACCGCCCCGATCCGAGTCGTGCAAGGGCCCACATCAAACGTCTACCGGGTCACCGCGCGGGCTGTGGAGCTCATCGAATTGGTGTTCAGCTTTACCAGAGACGACCTCATGACCGTCATCGTTACGACGGTGACGAGGCCGGTCGCGGTTCAAGTGCGACCTCGACGCGCACCAGTGCTGCCTCGGGTTCCGTGGGTTTGTGCACTGACACGGAGCACAACCCCGCCAGTCTTGCGGGACTACCTCGCCCACGACTCGACTCGCATGGACGACGACAGGTCGTTCTCACGGCCCTCGGCGAGCCTTCCCTCACGCGCTGCAAAGGTGCCGACGTCGACCTCGACAGCGCGCACCGGGTGCGCCGGCGATTCATCGTTGCGCTGACCAATGGCTGCTGGACCTTTCATCGACCGCGCACCAAGCCCGGTCCTCAGTCAGCGAAAGTCGCGCAAGCCTGAGGGATGCTTCTCCGGAGCCAGCGCTGAGGTCGCGAGATGCCGGAGGCTGCGAAATACGCCTCCGGCATTCTCGCGACTTGTCAGTTGGGAACGACCAGGACCTTTCGGATGGTCTCGGTGATGTGCCACACAACTTCGTCGCCAGGCGACATGACGAACAGTCGTCCGGGGCGGAGCTCCTCGATCCTGCCCGCTGCGTCTGTGATCGTGCCTGCCCCCTCGATGATGTGGAATACTTCCGGATTTTCCCACTTCCACGGGAAGTCGCCCGGATCGCACGTCCATACGACGGCGCGAAGACCAGTCTCGGCGAGGATGGTGGCGGAGAATTGTTCTGGGTGCCCGTCGGTTGCTCCGGGCGATACTCCACGCGAGGCCAGTGGCACTTCAAGCGGCTCGACTGCGATCATGATTGCTCCATCCTCCTCCCGCTCACTCAGCGAGCGAAGCGGAAGACCTTCTTGTTGGCGAACTCATCAATGCCGTACTTGCCGAGCTCCCGTCCGAAACCGGATCGTTTCACGCCGCCGAACGGCACATCGGCGCCGTCGAGACCCGGAGCGCCAACGAAGACCATGCCAACATCCAGCCGGTCGCCCACCCGCTCGGCACGATCGAGGTCATCGCAGATGATGACCGACCCAAGTCCATATGGACTCGAGTTCGCGAGTTCGATGGCTTCCTCGTCGGACGCAACTTTGTAAAGCTGCGCGACGGGGCCGAAAAGTTCCTCGCTGAAGACGTCCATCGCGGGCGTAATGTCCGCGAGGACAGACGGGGTGTATACATTCCCCTTTGGCTCGTTGTCGCCGACCAAGAGTGTCACCCCCTGGTCGAGGGCTGTCTCCACCTGTCTCTGGAGGGTTCGCGTGGCATCCTGAGAGGAAAGGGGGCCGAAATCGCCGTCCTCGTATGACTGGCCGCCGATGGCAGCCACGAATTTGGGGGCGAACTCGTCATAATACTTCTTGTGCACGATGATGCGTTTTGACCCGTTGCAGGCCTGACCAGTGTTGTCCATTCGCCCGGAGACGGCGTGCTGCACCGCTGCGTCAATGTCATTCGTGTCGAGAACGAGGAATGGGTCGGATCCGCCGAGTTCGAGAACGCACTTCTTTAGGTTCCGACCGGCAATCTCACCGATCTTCGCGCCGGCTCTCTCGGAGCCAGTGAGGGAGACGCCGTGTACGCGATCGTCCGCAATAATCTGCTCAACCTGATCGTGGGTAGCGAACACATTCACATATGCACCCTCCGGGAAGCCCGCATCCCGGAATATTGCCTCGATCGCCAGAGCTGACTCGGGGCACTGTCGCGCGTGCTTTACGATGACCGTATTGCCGAGGATGAGATTGGCTGCGGCAAATCGCGCGACTTGGTAGTACGGATAGTTCCACGGCATAATGCCGAAGATTGTGCCGATGCCCTGTCGGCGCACAAGCGTACGCAGGCCGTCAGCGACTTCGAGCTCCTCGTCGGCGAGCCATTTCTCTGCATTGCTCGCGAATGCCTTCACGATTGATCCGGCGAATCCGGCCTCGCCGATTGCGCTCTTGAGGGGCTTTCCCATCTCGCGGTTGCTGAGCGCGCCGAGTTCCTGCTTGCGTTCGGCGAAGAGTTCCGCAGCACGATGAGCGAGCGCCGCGCGCTCTGCCACGGTGGTTGAGCGCGCCCAATTGCGGTAGGCGGATTGGGCCGTGGCCAAAGCCATCTCCAACTCCGCGTTCGTTGCTTCCGCGTACTCCGCGACGAGCTGGCCGCTCGCCGGATCGATGACAGCGTATGTGCCCACGATTGTTGCCTCTTTCGTTCATATGGACGCAGGCAATAGCCCGCAAGATTTGATGTAGAACTCGGTTGCGATAGGGACGTATTAGGTTTGTAGAAACGCTTACTAACTCAAGACTGCTTGCGCTGAAGGTGCGGCAGGAGAAGGTTTCCCCCATCCACGGGGATGACCGTCCCCGTCACCACGCTGGCGAGTTCCGAATTGAGGAAGAGCGCCACATTCGCGACCGCCTTCGGGTCCAGGACGCTGACCCCTTTGAGGGCAGTCTTGGTCGCGCCATAGTCGAGAAGATGCTGGCGGGTTCCCTGGCCTTCAGCGCCGGCGAGAAAGTCGTAGAACTTCTGACTATTCACCATCGGCGTGTCGACGAACCCCGGCGCAATCGTGTTCACGCGGATGCCGTGTGGTCCAAGTTCAGCAGCTGCGTACTGTGCGACGCTGATGCTGCCTGCCTTGGAGACGCCGTACGCCGAGGACCCGACAGAGGGAGCAATCCCGTCGACGGAGGCGATGACAACGATTGATCCCTCGCCCTGGTCGATCATCACCGGGGCCACAGCTTTGATTGACTTCCAGACGCCGTCCAGATTGACTCCCAGGACGAAGCTCCAGTCGTCCTCTTCGGTTTCCCACAGGGGGGAGCCACGGTGAACGCCGGCGTTGAGCACTGCCGCGTCAACACGGCCAAAACGCGCCACGCCAGCTGTAACCGCAGCGTCGAGTGACGCTTGGTCGGTCACGTCGGCCTGCACACAGAGGAGCTCACCGCCAAGTTGTAGGACTTCCTCGTGAAGCGTGGCATATGCGGCCGCATCGGTCGGGTGCACGTCGGCAGCGATCGCCTTCGCGCCTGCAGCGACCGAAACGAGCACATGGTCGCGGCCTTGACCTGCCGCGGCGCCAGTCACCATGACGACCTTGCCGTCGAGAAGTCCCATATTTTTCTCCTTGGTATCGTTTGTTGAGTACTTATGTGAGTTGTAGTGCGGGCGCGGAGTCCGCGACTTTACTGAGCGCGACGACATGGACGTCGTGGCCAGTTAGCCCGACGGCGATGTCATCGCCCACAGTGGGCACCGAACCGAGGCCCGAGTATGCAGTCCGCACGATGAGGTTCTCTTCCAGCGCGGGCACAGCGACCTCGAGTCGGCACGTGCCTCCCTGGAACAAGACGGCGACGATTCGACCTTGCGCAATTCCACTGGAGCGGACAGGCGTCCACGGTAATACCGAGAAACTCTCCGGCCGCACGGCGGCAAGTTGACCGCCGCCCGCACTCACGCCGGTGCCGAATGGTTCGATGTGTCCGGTTGCGTCGATAGGCAGAAGATTCACCTCTCCGAGGAAACGGGCGAGAAATTCCGAGCGTGGACGGCAGTACATCTCTTCCGGAGTTCCACACTGGTCGATCCGGCCTTCGTTCATGACAACTACGAGATCAGACATCGACAACGCCTCTGACTGATCGTGCGTGACGCTGATGGTTGTGACCCCGACGCGGCGCTGGATCTGTTTGATCTCAGCTTGCATGGCCTCGCGCAACTGCTTGTCGAGCGCCGACAGGGGTTCGTCGAGCAGCAGCAACTGCGGCTCTGCCGCGAGGGCACGTGCCAGAGCGACACGCTGCTGCTGTCCACCCGAGAGCGAGCTCGCTCGCCGAGCTTCAAAGCCACCGAGCTGAACGAGCTCCAGCATGTCCCGGACTCGCCGTTTGTGATCACCGCGCCAGTGCTGTGCCTTGAGCGGGAAGCCGACATTTGCCCCGACTGTCATGTGCGGGAATATCGCGTAGTTCTGGAACACGATCCCGAGATTGCGAGCCCCTGGCGGCAGTGCCTTGACATCGCGGCCTCCGAAGGCGACCTCGCCGCTGTCCGGGGAGAGGAATCCCGCGATAACGTTCAACGTGGTGCTCTTCCCCGATCCCGAAGGACCCAGCAGTGTGACAAGCGAACCGGCGGGTACCTCCAAGTCGAGCTCGTGGAGGATTTTCTTGCCCCCGAGTGCCAGGCTCAGGTTACGGACAGAGACGGTCTGACTCATGCTGATTCTCTTTTCTCGGTGGCGCTTACTGCGCCCGACGCCCGAGGGCCCGATTGATGACGAGGGCCAATGCGGCGATCGCGCAGGTGAGGAGGATGACGAGGCCACTGACCGAGGCAAGCAGCGGTGACGCGCGGAAACTTGCCTCTTGATACAGCAGCGTCGGGAGAGTTGTCTGGCCGGTTGGTGCCAGGAACAAGGCGAGGACGGCTTCGTCGAACGCGTACGCGAAGCTCAAAATGAGGGCACCAAAGACGCTCTGCTTCAGCAGTGGCAAGTCGATCGTGAACACTGTCCGCCACCATGTCGAACCAAGGGAGGCCGCTGCTCGATGGATCGCAGGGTCAATTCCCACCATTCCTGCGGAGATAGCGATAAAGGCGATGGGAAGGCCGAGTAGAGCCTGCCCGAGGACGACGGCGCCGAACGACGTCTGCATCCCGAGCATTAGCAGAACGCGACTCAGACCGAGCGCCAGGACGACGATGGGCAGAACCATCGGTAGAAAGAAGAGCGGCCTCAGAGTACCTCCCCACCGACGGCTGCGTGCTAAACCGGTCACGGCGAGGAAGGCGGTTACCGTCGCGAGGATCGCAGCCGAGCCTGATACCTGAAAGCTCGTCACCAGGGCATCGAGCCACTTGGAGTCGTCGAAGACCTCCTCGTACCAGCGCAGCGAAAGTCCATCGGGCGGCACTTCGAGAAACTCTCCTGAAGTCAATGATGCCGGGATGGTCACTGCCATCGGCGCGAAAAGGTAGACCGCGAAGACGACGCCCAGGATCATGAACGGAACTCGACCGCCCCGGAAGGTGGATTGGAACGGTGTCAAAGTTCGTTCGTTGCTCATGCTCGCTCCCATTGCTTGGTGATCTTGAAGAATCTCTCAGCGAGGAAATAGAGGATCGTGACCGTGATCAGTAGTACGACTCCCATCACCGCCGCAGCCTGGAAATCGAAATCGACACGCATCTCGCGACCGATCAGTGTGCCCATCGTCAACTGCTGAGGCCCGCCGAGCATGGCGGGGGTGATGTAAAAGCCGAGCGAGATCATGAACACCAACATCGCCCCCGCGACGACGCCTGCCATGGACTGCGGCATCACGATTCGGAAGAAGGCGAACCGACCGCTCGCGCCCATGCTCTGGGCGGCCTTGAGCTGGTTAGGATCGACAGTCGACATCGAGTTGTAGGTCATGAGCACTGCGTATGGAAGCATCACGTGGACCATGCCGATATACATCGCCAGGGGCGTCTGCAGGAGTTCGAGCGGGCCCACAGCGATCCCTATTCCGTGCAGGACCTCATAGATCAAGCCTTTCGGCTGAAGAATGATGATCCACCCATAGGTGCGCACCATGAGTGAAATGACGAACGTAGCGGCGAGGGCGCCGACCATGAACATGCGGACCGTGCGATTTGCCAGGAGGAGAGCGACGGAGAACGCAATGCCTACGACTGAACAGACGACGGTCACGACCGCCGCCAGCAGCAGGGTACGCAGAAGGGCGGGGACAAACAACGGCTCGGCGATGACACTCAAAAAGTCGGATTCGTCATCGCCGAAGAAGGCGGTGTATGCCACAAGACTCAGCGGAACGAGCCCGACGAGTGTCAAGAACGTGATGGGCAAGATCAGCAGAACTCCCGCTCCGCTGCCCAGTCCCGCACGCGTTTTAGTGGAAGCCGTATTTCGGACCACGTCAATAGGAGCAGTATTCATGTCATTTCCATTCGGGGGACGCTGCGAGAGGAACGCCGTGTTCGGACCTCGACCAACAGCGTCCTTTCTCTGGGCTGGGGCGCGGAAATCTAACGGACGCCATTTCGTACCTTCCTGTCGGGCGGGTTCGAGTCGGATAGGTCGAGCAGACGCCAACCCTTGAGTTTCGCGGAGGGTCCGCGGTTTCGTGCCTGTACCCTCCGTGCCGCCCCTCGTTCATCGAGAGTTAACCTATTATGATAGATAACTACCAAATGATCAACCGCTACCGTTAATTAGTTTGATCCGGCCCATTCAGCCTTGACCTCGGCACGCAGGCGCCCTGATTGCGTGGGTGAGTGACAACGACGCCGGGAGTGACGCGAGGCGACTCCGACCAAGACTCAGTATGCCGCGCGAGACCGCCCTCTGCGAGGACGGCCAATCAGTTGATCTTGAGGGACGAACGTGGAATTTGAAGAGAGTACGACCCGAGTTAGAGCCCGCCTAGTACCCTGAATGCTTCGCGGTACGACCGATCGGTCCTCTCTGGAAAGGGCACACCTCCTAGAATGAGAGTTTCGCTCGTGTTTGCGAGGCGAGTGCGGTACGTTCCGGTGAAGGCGCGACCGGAGTCGGCAAACGTCGAAACTGCGAAAATGAAGGGCCGTAAGCGTCAGATGAACGTGATCGAGGTGAATTTGAACGACGACGAACTGCCACTGCGCGAGTACTCGAAGCGCGACAAGATGCGACGGATCCGCGAGGCGACTGAGAAGCTACTCGTCGATAAGCCGATCTCCGAGATCACAATGAAAGACGTAGCCCGAGTTGCCCGCATTGGCGAGGCGACACTCTTCCGTTACGTTGGGGCCAAGGAGGAGCTCTTGCTCCTTGTGTTCGGCGCTCGGATGGAAGCGTTCGTCGAAGAGATCGAGGCGTCTGACACCTTCTTGCCACGACCGGGGATGTCGGGAGACGAGGTGGTGGAACTGATCTGTGAGCTCTACCGGCGTCGCTCCGCTGTCTACCTCGCAGACCCTGAGAACGTGACCGACTACGTGCGAGTCGGGTTTGAGCCAGGCAACGGCGTCGGCGAACTGAGCGTGGCGCTGGGCGACCGCACACGCACAGTTGTCGAGCGTCTCCTCCGGCACGGACAGGACACAGGCGTAATTCGTAATGACTGGGATGCCGCCACAATTGCGGTCAACTGCGCCGGGCACTATCTGCATGAAATTCTTCGCTCACCGGCCCGTGGCTACGAGCCGGGGAGTTTCGCCGGTCGCCTCGAGAGCCGACTGCGTGTCCAGTTAGAACCGCTCATCGTTTCTCTCTCGTAGCGGCCGGACCAACGCTCGAGTAAGCACCTCCCTCGCTCTCCCTCCTCTCGGCGCCAGACCTAGAGCGCCGGGGACGCGCATTCGGCGTGCCCATGCCAGGTTTCGGAATTTAGGCGGCATCGAACGAGCGCGATCCATGGACTGACTGGGAATGGGGACCTGTGCGCCACAATTTTCGTGCGTTCTCCCGTCACCAATTGTTACTTTTGAGTTTCGACTCTCAAATGTAGTAGACTCTCATTCTGAGCTCGATTGAGAGGATCTTCAGTGACATTGCTACCCAATGCCAAGACACGAGAGCTTCGTGTCGGCAGGGCCACAGTTAGCTACCATGACAATGGATCCGACCAGCCCGCAGTCCTTCTGGTGCACGGCACCGGCGGCACGATGGAGCGCCACTTCGGCCGATTGATCCCGATGCTCGCGGCCCGTAACCGCGTCCTAGGGGTCGATTTAGGCACCCCGGATGTTGGCCTCGAACTTTCGGATTTCGTTGCTCAACTGGTAGCGGTGATCGAGGACTCCGGCGTCGGGGGCGAGGATCTCACCGTCGTCGGATATTCGCTCGGTGCTGTTGCCTCTGCCGCGCTCGCCGCCGGCCGGCCTGACCTCGTCGGTCGCCTCGTGCTCGTAAACGGCTGGGTGCGTCCGGATGCATACCAGCGTCTACGGAACAGCATCTGGCGTGGCCTCTACGAGGAGGGCTCAGAGCACCTAAAGGCGTTCACGGTGTTCACGGCGTATGGCCGCGGCTTCCTTGCTAGCCGCACGCCGGAGGAACTGGACGCTCTACTTTCGACGGTGAACATCGACGAGGTTCGGAGCGCCCAGATGGAACTCAATTCGCGCGTCGACATCTCGCATCAGGTCACCCGAATCACGTGCCCGACACTCCTCATAGCTGGAGACCATGACGTGACAGTCCCGGCGGTGCATGGTTACCACCTTCTCGGCGCGATCGGTGAGTCGCAGCTCGCGGTCATCCCGACCGGCCACGCGGCGCTGATTGAGCGACCAGCCCAGGTCTACAGCCTTATTGACCAATTCGTCCGAGGTGCGCTGCCGGCCACGACGAATCGCGAATACGTTCATCCGGCAGTCTGACCGGACGAAAGGGAAAACACCTATGACCACGAACAACGTTCTTGACATCCCGACTGAGCACGATGTTGAGATCCTCATCGCCGGCTCGGGCTTCGCGGGTCTAGGAATCGCCGCTGCTCTAAAGCGCAGCGGGCGCGAAGACTTCGTCATCATCGAACGTGCCGGGGACGTCGGCGGCACATGGCGCGACAACCGCTATCCCGGGGCGGCATGTGATGTCCCGTCCCACCTGTACTCCTTTTCGTTCCGCCCGAATCCGCAGTGGAGTCGAGTGTTCTCGCCGCAGGCCGAGATCTTCGGATATCTCCGTGAAACCGCACGTGAGGAGGGCCTCCTCCCGCACGTCAAATTCCACGAGGAGCTGCTGCAGGCGGAGTGGATTGAATCGGACAATTCGTGGCGGGTTCGGACTAGTTCAAGCGTCTATCGGGCACGAGTGCTGATCACCGCCACGGGTCACCTCTCAGACCCGAAGATGCCCGCCATCGAAGGCCTCGATGGCTTCACGGGAACCCTGTTCCATTCCGCAACCTGGGACGAGTCCATTGACCTCGCCGGTAAGCGAGTCGGGGTCGTGGGATCGGGCGCTTCCGCGATTCAGATCATCCCAGAGCTGCAGAAAACTGCCGAGAAACTCGTGGTCTTTCAACGAAGCGCTGCTTATGTGACACCGCGTCACGATCGAAGCTACTCCGAAGCGGAGAAGCGCGCCTTCAAACGCGCTCCACGACTTATCTCGCAGATGCGCTCCGAATTGTTCTGGGCGAACGAGGCCCGCTTTGTCGAGCGCCAGGCGGTACCACGCCTGCTTGACGAAGTAACGAAGGTTGCGCTGGATCACCTCGCGGCGCAAGTCACCGATCCCCAACTGCGGGCTGCGCTGACGCCCAACTACCGAATTGGATGCAAACGGATCCTCAAGTCAAACGACTTCTATCCCGCGCTCCAACAGGACAACGTCCATCTCGATACCCGTGGCATCGCCCGAATAGAAGGTTCGGACATCGTTCTCGCCGACGGCTCGCGCCACGAGTTGGATGTCTTGGTCATGGCGACCGGCTTCGAGGCCAGTGACCTGCCGATCGCCCACAGAGTCGTCGGCGTCGACGACACGCTTCTGGCCGATCAGTGGAAGTCGGGAATGCAGGCGTACGCGACCACCTCTGTCCACAACTTCCCGAACTTGTTCATCATGAACGGCCCGAACTCCGGGTTGGGGCACAACTCGATCATCTACATCATCGAGACGCAGGTCGAGTACATCATGGGCGCGCTCGACCACATGGATGCGGAGCATGTCGAAGTCATCGAGGTCACCGCTGAGGCAGAGGAGGCATATGCCGCCGACCTGGATGCCCGAAGCCAGGGAACCGTCTGGCTAACAGGTGGGTGTGAGAACTGGTACGTCGACCCGAGGAACGGGCGTCTGACAACCGTCTGGCCGGATTTCGCCCACACGTTCCGCGAAGAGAATGCGGTTTTCGTCGCATCGCCGTATGTCCTCACACCCAAAATGAGCGCCGTCGCCGCGACATAGCCCGCCCAACGGCGGGGTCAACTCCGCGAGCGCCCGCAAGGATCACATCGCGGCGAGCCCCTCGCATTGCCGGGTCGCGTGAACTCCGCGGCGGAACTCCCCTGTCCGAGCTGACCTGGTCGATTCAGATGGCGCAGCACCTAAAGGGATCCGGCTAACGTAGGAGCCGCCCAGGCTCGAGCCCCTGGTTCGGAAAAGACGGGCCATTTAGATTATGACCGGTTAATCGCTTCCAATCAGTTGACGGAATGCAATGCGTGCCCGATGAACAGCTGGCAGCTCTGCTGGTCCCCTTCGCCGCACGAACGTGGCGCGTGAACGAGGTTTGTGCGCCGCCCCGGGCGGCGAAAGCCGTTCAATTCATCCACGAGTCACGACGAACGATCGAACGATATGCGCCTCCGAAGGTGGAGCGCGCGCCTTCCCGCTGCAACCCGGCGGTCTATCTACGAAAGCCCGCGATCCCTGCGGCTTGTATGAATGACCAAGAGTGCTCGTCAGGCGATCGCCGACCTTCGAGTTCGCTTTGTCCGACGTGCCCGAGTTCGACACCGATCTCACAGCCTCCAGTGGCAATCCAGAACCGCGGTCGATCGATCCTGACCGGCCCAGAAAAGGCCGCGGTCGGTCGCCGCCCCACCCGCAGTCGCCGGCGTAGTCTTTCTACCGGTCCCCGACAGAGGCGGAGAGAGCCGACGGGACCTGGGCAAGGCATTCGACCGCGGCCTGGTATTCATCGTACGGTCACCAGATGCGTGCGCCGCCGTCGACGAGAATGTCAGTTCCCGTTACAAAGCTCGACTCGTTGCTCAGAAAGAACAGAACGGCGGCAGAGATCTCCTCCGGCTGAGCGCCTCTGGGCTTGCCCTCTTCCTTGATGAGGGTTTTCGGAGCGATTACAGGGCCGAACCTCCAGTCAGTGGCAACGCGGGAATCCGTGTGTTCCTCTCGCATTGGAGCTGTGAGCCATCCGGGTGAAACGCTGTTGATTCGGATCCCATCGTCCGCGTACGCGACCGCAGCTGACTTCGTCATGTTCAGGACGGCGGCCTTACTGGCGTTGTAGGAGAAGAAGGCCGGCACGCCCATGTGGGCATTGACTGAGGCGATGTTGACGATCGAACCGCCGTGACCTCGGCGCATCGCCGACGCGGCGACTTTCATGCCCAGAAACGTACCTACGGTGTTTACTGAGAGGATACGGGCGAATGCGTCAGCGCTTTCGTCCTCAGGAAGAGCGAGCCGGACGATCCCCGCATTGTTGACGAGCCCATCCACGATGCCGAAGTTCTGCTCAATGTCGCTCACGACTGAGATCCATGCTGACTCGTCGGTGATATCGAGCGCACGATAGTGCACGTTGAGGCCCTCCTCCTGCAATTCGGCGGCTGTCGCGTGCCCCTCGTCTAACACGTCTGCCAAGATCACTGTGGCGCCTTCCTCGGCGCACACTCGTCCGTGGGAGGCGCCTTGCCCGCGCGCTCCCCCGGTGATCATGATGACCCTGTTGTCTAGGCGCCCTGTCATATTTCCTCTTCCGTCGTAATTACCTGAAAATGGCTACCGCCTGTGTGCGAGCAGCCCTGATGCGTCAATTGAAGTTAATGCAGTTAACCGGTGGCAGAAATGTCGTACGGGGCGACACGACTACCCTGAAGCAGTGTCGATCGCCGAGGTCTAGCCAGGTGAAATAGAGTGCGATCGCGGACTTATCGACCTAAGAGACGGCATCGGTGGGAGGATCAGTCACGGCCGACTGAGAACCCACCTGCCATGAATCCACCATCGACGATGAAGTCGGTGCCGGTAATGAACGCGGAATCGTTTGAGGCGAGGAACAGCACCACCTTCGCCAATTCCGCGGCATCCGCGCCTCTTCTTAGCGGGGTCGATTGGCGAACGTAGGAGGCCGACTCGTCTTTGAGCTGCTCAGTCTCGACCACGCCGGGAAGCAGCGCGTTTGCGCGGATTTTGAACGGAGCGCCTTCGATTGCCGCCGTGCGAGTAATACCCAGGACGGCGGCCTTACTTGCCGTGTACGCGGCATAGCCGGGGGCGCTCACTTTGCCGTAGACCGATGAGGTATTGATGATGGACCCACCGCGCACCGCGAGTAGATCCCACGTCATTTTCATTCCGAGGAACATGCCGAGGACGTTTACATTCAGGACTCGGCTGAACGCCTCGATAGATTCATCGCGAATGGCGCGGCTGTGCACGATACCAGCGTTGTTTACCAATGCATCGAGTGCACCATGTTCCTGGTCGATTGACGCGACCAGGTCCCCCCAGGCGCTTTCATCGGTGACGTCGTGACTGCGGAATCGGATATCGAGATTTCTCTCGCGAGCATATCTCTGGAGCTCTTCGCCCTCCGCGACGAGTAGATCAAGGGCATACACTGTTGCCCCTTCCCGGGCGAGGATCAGTGAGTGCTCGAGTCCTTGTCCTCGCGCTCCGCCCGTGACGATGGCTACTTTGCCACCCAACGCCTCGTTCATCGATTTGCCATCTCTTTCCGGACAACGGACGGAGTTGAGGGCGTGCTTTCGCGAATCACTTCGAGTTGCTTCTTCAGCTTCGTGGCCATCTTGAACCAGACGTCTCGGAGTAATTCCAGATCGCCAAAACCGGGATCGACCTTCTGAATTTCCCGAACAATGGGATAGCTGAAATGATCCTGAAGCTCAATGAGCTCATCGATAATTTGGGCTTGCTGTGAGTAGATGGGCCACTGAGCCCCCATCGGTGCAATGAGCCCGATGAAGTGCAGGTTCGCAGCGTCAGCGACACTCGTGCCGCACGCCCATCGACGTGGCATGTCTTTCTCCCGAGGGATCAGCTGCGGCGCAAGGAAAGGAGCGTGGTACCGGAACCCGGTGGCGAGGAGAATCGTGTCGAAATCGGCCTCGGTGCCGTCCTGGAATCGAGCGGTAGTGCCGCTGATGCCAACCATCGCCGGCTTGATAGCAATGCGGCCGTGCATGATCCAGTAACCAAGCAGATCGTTCACAATTGCGCGCTGCTTTCGGAGATTCCGAGTCTTCGGCTTCGGTAATCCCGCGTACTGCTCCGGTCGGCCGACGCTGACACGAATCAACAGCCTCGAAACCAACTCTGACAACACCGGGTGCAGCTTGGCAGTTGGCAACTCTGCGCGCGGGATACCGAAGAGCGACTTCGGAAGCCAGACGAAAGGGTGCCGGATCGAGACGGTGACGTCTTTCCGGGATTGTGCGGCGTCTACGGCGATGTCGCAACCCGAGTTGCCTGCTCCGAGAACCAGCACCCGCTCGCCAACGATGTCCGCACTATTCCGGTAGTCGTACGAGTGGATGAGTTTACCGGTGAATGTGCCTGGCAGCTGAGGCGTGTATTTGTGGTGCAGGTGCCCATTAGCGACTACGACGACGTCAAAATCTTCGGGGATCGAACTATACGTGGAGGTCACCTTCCAGCCGTCAATACCCTCGGTTCCGACAGGCGACACATCAAGCACCTCGGTGCTAAATCGAATCAGGCGGAGCAGATCGCGGTCCTCAGCGAACGACTGCATGTACGTCGCGACCTGTTTCGCGCTCGGGTACGCCGGGTAGTGGTCGGGCTGCGGCGCGTCCGCAAGTGTCGAACCCGAGCGTGGCGTAATGAGGTGCAGTGCGTCATAGGCATCGTTCCACAATCCGCCAACCTTGTCGCGGCGCTCGAAGACGACGACATCATGTCCAGACTTGCTGAACTGGTTGGCGGCAGAGAGCCCGGCGGCACCCGCGCCGATGATTGCGATTCGTTTTGGCATTACTGTCCTGATTCTCTTTTGTCGGGTTGCGCTCACGCGCGGGCGCTGGTCGAAATTGGGATCCCGCCCGTCTCGTGGACAGGGTTATTCGATGGAACTGAGTGGATATACGACCAGTCATAGGTCACGGTGATGCTCTGCCCTGGCAGTAGCACTGAACCGAGGCCGCCATACGGGGTGCGGATGATGATGGGATCGTCGAGACCGTTGACCTTGGCTTCGATTCGACACGTACCGCCCTGGAACTGACATTGGACTACTGTCGCGGCGAAACGGTCGGAACCGGTTCCTCCAAGCTCGGCGATGGTGAAATCTTCCGGACGGGCCATCATCATCCGTCCCGCATGCTCGGGAACCAGGCGTGCCAGCGGTCGCGCGGTGCCACGCGAATCCACTGGGAAGAGATTCACCTCGCCAAGGAAGCGCGCGAGGAATTCTGAGGCGGGACGGGAGTACATCTCTTCGGCTGTGCCGGACTGCTCCACCCGGCCTTGATTCATGACGACCACCTGATCTGACATCGACAGCGCTTCTGACTGATCGTGGGTGACGCTGATAGTCGTAACGCCGACTTCGCGCTGTATCTGTTTCAACTCCGTCTGCATTGCTTCGCGCAACTGCTTGTCTAGTGCGGAGAGCGGCTCGTCAAGAAGTAGGACCTGCGGTCCGGCAGCGAGTGCCCGCGCAAGGGCGACGCGTTGAAGTTGCCCGCCTGAGAGGGTCGACGCGCGACGTTTGAGAAATCCCCCGAGTTTGACGAGTTCGAGCACCTCGGCCACGCGCTTGCGACGGTCACCTTGCCAACGCTGTGCCAGGAGTGGGAATTCCACGTTCTCGCCCACACTCATGTGCGGGAATATGGCGTAGTTCTGGAAAACGATTCCGAGTTGGCGTGCCCCCGGCGGCAGGTTGAGCACATCCCGGCCGCCGAACTGGACTCGGCCCACGTCTGGCTTAAGGAATCCAGCGATGACATTGAGCGTGGTGCTTTTCCCAGACCCTGACGGGCCGAGCAACGTTACGAACGAGCCAGCCGCGACCGTCAAGTTGACGTCAGTGAGGATTCGGTTTCCTCCAAGGGTCAGGTTCAAATCTATGACGTCGACATCTTGGCTCATGATTGTGCGACCTTCCTATCGAGTTCGCGGGGGGCCAGACCGGCGCTCCGTCGTTTATGGTGAGTGCCGACGAGGATCGCGGCCAGAGCCACGGCCGGGACCCCGTGCCCTGTGTGGACACGGCCTCGCTGCACGCGAGGGACGACAATGATTCGTTGGGCAGTCACGAGTTGGTGCTCCTTCGCGTTGCGTCAAGAACCGCTGCTCTGACGGCCTCAAACGAGGGCCTCAGGTTTTCAAGAACAGCTCTTTCCGCTTCGATCCGATCCCGCGTCTCACACGCTGCGATAAGACGTGCAAGTGAATCCTTCGTGCGAACCAAGTCGAACGCGCCATCGACAAGCTTCGCGTACCGGTCCGTGAGCTGAGCGGCTTCGATGATCAGCTTGACGGTGCGCTCTCTACCGGCCGCTTCGTAGCAGGTGAGGAATGCCGTCCACTCCAGTGACTGATATTCCTCCGGCGTGTGGTCGGTCTCGTATTGGGCGAGAACTGTGCGCATGCGATCGAGGTCCTGATCGCCAATCACGAGGACCGCAATGCGGACAACCGTTGTCTCGAGCGCGATCCTAAGATCGTGCAATTCGTCAAGCTCACTGATCGAGAGCTCTGAAACAACAGCACCTCTCCGTGGATGGGTCTGCACGAGCCCTTCGGTTGCAAGCCGGCGGATCGCTCCGCGCACCGGCATGGTGCTTACCCCGAACTGATCGGCCAAGGAGGCGAGGTGCAGGTGATTACCCGGGACAAGTTCAGAGGTCAGGATCGCGTCGCGAAGGGCCTGATGCACGGCATCCTCCACCGATTGAATCTCGAGCTGCCGAGTCGTGTCCATGGATAAATTATGAGAGTCGAGTGTCATCTTTGCAAGCTTTGTGATCACAGATTCACGATCTTGTAATAAGCCGGATACAAAGACAGCGCTTTGAATCATTGCGCGAGCTGTCCAATCGGCCTGATGCCTTCGATCTCGTGCATCGAGTTATCGTCGCCGTACCTTTCGGCGTCAAACGGGGAATTGACCTCCCGGAACGAGAACGCGAAGTCGGGCCAGATGGTCGTCAGGCGATTCGATCGAGCATCGACGTACCAACTGCGGCAGCCGCCGTCCAACCAGACGGTCCCCTGGCTCATCGAATCGACCTGGGCGCTGTAGGCGTCCTCAACGGCGCGAGCGACTTCGAGCATCCCGGCCGCCGATTCGAGGACGTGGCTGATTGCCTCCACAATGTGTTCGATTTGTGCCTCTGCGACGTAGACAGAGGAGTTGTGTCCCAGGCCGGTGTTCGGGCCGTTAATGATCCAGAAATTCGGAAATCCGTTCACGGCGACAGTGGCATACGCCTGCATCCCCATGTTCCAGCGTTCGGCGAGGAGTTCCCGACCGCGGCCATAGACACGGTGCGCGATGGGCAGGTCGACTGCCTCGAATCCGGTACTGGCGACGATCACGTCGAGCTCGTGAAGTGCGCCATCCGCCGTTCGAATCCCGCTGCCGACTACTTCGACGATCGGCGTCGTTTCGAGACTGACGTTGGCCTGGAGGAAGGCAGGAAAGTAGTCGTCGGACTTCAAGATGCGCTTGCAGCCGATGGTGTAATCGGGAGTGAGCTTGTCTCGCAGCGGACCCGCCGGAATTTGCGAAGCAAGATGATTCAGTGCCGCGCTCTGGACGGCCTGCACAAGCGAGGGGGTGCCGCGCCGTTGAGCGTATCGCTCCTCGTTTGCCCAGAACATGTCACGACGCTGGGCAGCGAGTGTCTCCGGGAGCCGATGGAACATGCGCTTCTCTGCGGTCGTGTACTCACGGTCGGGTCGAGCGGTGATATATGGCGCTGAGCGCTGAAACACCGTGAGTTGCTCGACTACCGGCGCGATGCTCGGAACGATCTGGACGGAGCTCGCGCCGGTGCCGATGACAGCGACGCGTTTGCCAGCGAGTTCGTAGTCATCGTCCCAATTAGCCGAGTGAAAGACCTTTCCAGCGAAGGACTCGATGCCCTGAATGGCCGGCATCTTCGGGTCTGAGAGGTGACCCACGGCACTAATGAAGACGCGTGCAGTGTAGGTGCCAGCGGAGGAGATTATCGTCCACACGCTATCAAGATCGGACCATTCGGCGCTGAGAACCTCGGCATTGAACTCGATGCGGTCGTCGATCTGCTCTTCTCGCGCCGAGGCCCGAATGTACTCGAGGATTTCCTTCTGAGGAGCGAAAATGTGACTCCAATCGGGGTTCGGCCGATGAGCGAACGAGTATAGATGCGAAGGCACGTCGCAGGCCGCGCCTGGGTAATGGTTGTCGCGCCATGTGCCACCGACGTCATCCGCTCGTTCGAGGATGACGAAGTTGTTCAGACCCTCTCGGCGCAGCTTGGTGGCTAGGCCTATCCCAGCGAAGCCGGCCCCAGCGATGACAACGTCATATGGGCCGTGTTGGTTGCTCATCGGTATTCTTTCCATTGCGGTAGAAGAGTCTCAGAAGGCGGCGGTATCGAGAACGGCGCCGGCCGGGGTTGTGTGGGGAAGTTCTCGGACGAAGTCGTCAATGAGCTTGAAGACCTGAGCCGGCCGCTCGGTGGTGGCCGCGTGGCCGGTTGGAATCTCTGCAAAACGCGAATTCTCAATCGCGCCGAATAGGAGCCGACTGTGCTTGATCGGAACCATCTGGTCGCTTGCCCCGCCGATAATCAGTGTCGGACTCACGACATACTCAAGTTCGCCTGAGACGTCGACGTTTTCATTGATTCGCATCTGCTCTACTATCCCGGGGCTGAAGGTCCTGGCATCGATAAGAGCGCGAAGATCCGTCGGTGTCCGTGCGTCGAGGTACGTCTGCCCGAAGGACATCAGAGTAGAAAAGATCTTGAGCGCGTCGTGGTCCTCTGCATAGAGGCGGTGCCAAAGCCCATATCGGGCCCGCTGCACAGAATCGGTTTTCGCCCATCCGCAAATCAGAACCAACTTGTCGATCGTGACCGCGCGACGAGCCGCCACTGCTGTCGCAATTGCCGCTCCGAGTGAGTATCCGACGAGCGCCACGGGCTCAGCGAAGGTGCGGACGGCGATCACTTCCTCGACCTGCGAGACGAGGCCCTCAAATGTTTCAGCACGGCCGAGATCCAGGCCTATCACCCGATGGCGAGCCGCAAGCATGGGAAAGACTGTTCGGAAATGCGCCATTGCGCTGCCGCCGGTCCCGTGCACCAAAACGACTGGTGACCCTGCACCAGGCCTACCGGTGTCGTAGTACGTGACTTCCGCACCTCCGACGCCGACGCTTCCGCGCACCGCATCCGGGTGTATTTTCATGAAATTCTCCGAACATTTGAACTGATAATGAGAGTAGACTCTCACATGACAACCTACCTTCACAAGTTGGAGTTTTTGAATGCTAATCACTGGTGCAGTTCTGAGAGAGATGGGCGCAAGCCGCCCGTACGTGTCCAGCCAGCCTCTCGAGATCATGCGTTTACACCTCGACGCTCCCGGCGAATCTGAGGTGCTTGTCAGGGTTGAGGCCGCTGGACTCTGCCATTCCGACCTGTCAGTAGTGGACGGAAACCGTCCGCGTCCGATGCCGATGCTGCTGGGACACGAAGCGGCCGGAATCGTTGAAGCCGTAGGTCCCGGCGTCGACCCCAAGCTCTTGGGACAGCGAGTAGTTACAGTGTTTCTTCCCCGCTGCGGGGAATGCCCCGAATGTCGCACTGATGGAAGGCTTCCGTGCCGCAATGGGTCAGCAAGCAACGGCCACGGAACACTGCTGTCGGGGGACCGTCGACTGCACTCCGAAACCGGAACGGTGAACCATCACCTGGGCGTGTCTGGATTCGCAACGGCGGCGGTCGTGGATGTGAGATCTGTCGTTGCGGTCGGCGACGATGTTCCTGCGGTCGTGGCTGCACTTTGCGGTTGTGCGGTACTGACGGGAGGCGGCGCCGTGATCAATGCGGGCCAAATGAAGCCGCATGAAACGGTGGCAATTGTAGGTCTCGGCGGAGTCGGAATGGCGGCGCTGCTTGTGGCCCGCGCCGTTGCTGAAGGCAACGCCAGACTCATCGGCATAGATCAAAATCCCGACAAGCTCGCGACAGCCAAGGACATGGGGGCCACCGAGGTCTACACTCCTGCCAGCGCGGTGGAAGCCGGTGTTATAGCCGATTTGGTCATCGAAGCGGCCGGTCACCCGCGTGCGTTCGAAACCGCTTTGGAGATCACCGCTCCAGGTGGCCGCCTAGTAACGGTGGGTTTGCCTGCCCCTGATGCCCGATCTTCGATTGCGCCACTTGGGATCACCGCCGGTGCCCGGACCATCATCGGCTCGTACTTGGGCTCCTCTGTGCCAAGCCGGGATATTCCAATCTTCGTTGACATGTGGCGATCAGGACTTCTCCCTGTGGAGCGGCTAGCGACTCGTACGATTGGTCTGGCCGATCTGAATGGCGCCCTCGATGAACTCGCCGACGGTCATGCCGTCCGTCAGGTAATTGAATTCGCCTAACGGTCACCAAACTCACTGAGGTCGAGAGGTTCGAGCTGGCCCTCCAGCCTTCGGCGAATCCGAGCTTGGATGGTGTCCGGCGTGAAACCACGCGTAGGACCGCGCAGAATTTCGTGTATGTACAGGCCGTTACAGTTTTCCGCGACCACGTCAGCCCCAACTCGACTGGACAGCACGCCATTCATCTGACCATGAGACAGGATTGATCTCACAAGCGCAATGATGCGGTCACCATGGGCTGTGCTCCGTGCGCCGAGTTCGCTACCGGGTTTGAGCCCGATCCGAAGGTAGTTGCCCACGTTTTCGGGGTCGCTCTCATAGAACTTTGCGCGCCTCTCGTAGATGCTGTAGATGCGACGGATGTGGGCTGCTCCGTCCTCTGAATCTTCCATAACTCGGAACTCGCGC
Organism: Mycetocola sp. 2940; assembly: GCF_040548835.1. Taxonomy (NCBI): domain Bacteria; kingdom Bacillati; phylum Actinomycetota; class Actinomycetes; order Micrococcales; family Microbacteriaceae; genus Mycetocola; species Mycetocola sp. 2940. The sequence continues at coordinate 61,941 of NZ_JBEPSK010000006.1, read as the reverse complement.
TGGCGCTCGAGTTCGGCTACCACGTCGTCCATCTTGTGACCCACCACGAGAAGCAACAGGTCGTCCTTGACAGACAAGTATCGAAATAGAGTGGCCTGCCCGACTCGTGCCTTCAGAGCAACGTCCTTCATCGTCACTTCATCAAAGGAGCGCTCGCGCAGGAGACACTCGGCCGCTTCTCGGATCCGATCGAATTTATCAAGACGAGATTGCTCACGCAGCGACAGTTGCTGCCTGTCTACCAGCTCGGTCGGTCTTCTTGTGGTTCCAACCACGATGTTCCCCCGTCTCTTCTCAAGTTGCACGTCGCTGCGAAATTCAACCTGGGTCTTGTCAACTTCCGTCCGTTCTCATGAATGCCGAGGCCATGATGTCGGTTTCCGCTTCGATGACGTCAATCGCGTTGAAGGCCAACCATGCCTCTGCAATGGTTTCAGTTGATCGCACATCGCGGTCGAGGATTGCGGCGCATCGGCGGAGCCGGTACGAGATGGTGTGCTCGTGTACGCCCAAGACTTCTGCACTTTCCCTTGTGGAGAGGTTGGTCTGAAGATAGGTTCGCAGCGTCCGAGCCAATTCGGCGCTGTTGGTTTGGTCGTAACGGATCAACGGACCGAGGACCCTCCGGACCAAGTCGAGAAGAGCTTCCTGCTGCGGCGGCAGCCAGGAGGCATGGGCAGCCACCGACTCGAATGAAAGAACCTTTGCGCGCCGGATCGAGGGATTCCGGTCGAGCATCCATTTGGCTTGCCGAACCGCAAGCCCAATGTCGTCGGCTTTATAGAAGAACGCGCTCAGACCGATCGGACCGGAGAGCGTTTCGGCGATCTCGTCAACAACATGGCGCGAGTCCGCAGAAATCAAGAAGACCCCGGCTCCGTCGAAGGTCGCAGACAGATGAGCGGCAGGATCATCGGTCAGAAATCGTTCGACCATCTCGTCCTCGCTGTTTGCCACTCTCACCGTCAGCACTATTAAGCCACGACCGACATTTAGTCCGTGTTCCATCAGACTCTTCACTGCGATGTTGACCGGAAGGCTGCCGGCGCGAAGCTGACCGAACAGGCGGGCGCCAGATCGCCGAAGGATCTCACGTTCGCGCTCGACCTCTGACAACTCCAGGGCGAGAAGGGTTGCCACGTGCTGGACCGTCGCCAATCCTGACGGGCGCTCCCGGTTCTCGAGGGCGATCAACGTTGCGATTGTCTTTCGCCCGACGGTTATAGGTAGTGCATAGCCGTCTTCGACGGACGATCGATTCACAATCCCTGCGACCGTCGTCTCCGTGGGAAGCAGGGGAAGGCCAGGCAACGCTGGCCGATGACGCGTATTGACGAGATAGAAATCGTAGCCAGTCAGCCGGGAATGCCTGGCGAGTGCCTCCGCCAAGCCGAGGTCGCCGTTCAGCCTCGAGCGCAAGGTGTCGAAGACTCGCAACTGTTCGGAAAGTCGGCTGTCGGCACCGGCTTGATTCGCAATCGCCACGGTGCGACCCAATCCGCCCCAGGGAACTGCTCGGTCGATCTCGATGAGCGCCAGGCCAACTTCGTCCGCCGCCTCGATCAGCCCGGAAATGTCATCAGGGACATCACGGCCGCCGAGGGCTAAACCCGCCGCGCCCCGGCGTGCCAGCCTGCGCACAAGGGCGCCTTGCTCCTTTCGCCCCCTCGGCAGATTGCCGCCTCCGGTAACGACAAGGTCATCGGGTTCGATCCAATCAGCGATATCCGAAGTCGTGGAAATATGAACCCAGCCAACGTGACGGGTGGTTCCCGGCCATCCGGCAAGAATGCGCATGGGGAAGCGCGATGAGAGGAGATCCTCAACGGTCATCGTCGCCATATTATTCCCTTTGTCGATTCGCCAAATCACGCTCCCAATCTTCATCATATCGCCACTCCCCCCTTGGCTAGATCTCGGTCATGCTTGAGTCATGAATCGGAGGAACAGATGAACGACGTTGCAACCACTTTTCTTGACATCGAGGCCACTCGTAAGGAGGTGCTCCCCGGAGGCTTCGGGCGAAGTACATTCGCGGTCGGGGCCACGTCACCGTACGTGTCTCGCGCTTCGGGTCATTGGGTGTGGGATCAGGAGGGCACAAGACTCCTCGACATCAACAACAACATGACCGTAAACCTCCACGGAAACGCCCATCCCGCTATCGTCGCCGCTGTCGAAGAACGCATGCGCGAAGGGCTGATCTCCGTCGGAATCGCCAATACGGACGAACTCACACTTGCTCGAACGCTGCTCGACCGCATCCCGTGGGCAACCAAAGTGAGGTTCGCAAACTCCGGCACCGAAGCAGTCATGCTAGCCGTCCGCGTCGCTAGAGCCACAACTGGTCGTGGCTTGCTCGTAGCTTTAGAGCCTGGGTATCACGGGACATCCGACGCAGTACTCCCAACCCTCGGAGCGAAGGGCATTGCAGGCGTACCCGAGGCCGTGCAGTCGCAGACGCTTCTGGTCCCTCGCAACGATGTCGCGGTCCTGCGGCAAGTGCTCGAGCAACACTCGAATGACATCGCCGCCGTGCTTCTTGACCTGTGCGCTAACCGTGCCGGCCTGATTCCCCTCAGCCGCGAGTTCGTGGATGTGGCCTCCGCATTTACGGCGTCGAATCCTGCGCAGCTCATCATCGACGAGGTAGTCACCTTCCGGAATGCCTTTTCAGGGCTTACGGCCGAGTACGGCCTCCAGCCGGACATGGTCGTGCTCGGCAAAACCATCGGAGGTGGGTTCCCAATCGGAGCCGTCGTGGGTAGCGCAAGTGCGCTAGAGCGACTAAACCCTCGCACCGCCGCGGGGCTCGAGCACGGCGGCACCTTCACCGCCAACCCTGTGACGATGGCTGCGGGTGACGTGGCACTTACCCTCTTCGACGCGAGTGCGATTGCTCGGCTGAACAGGCTCACAGACCGGCTCGGAGCCGCGACCGCCGACGATCTCGCCGGGACGGGCTGGGAATTCCGCAAGTCCGGGTCTGTGTTTCGACTCTGGCCAGCAGGATGGGTTCCCGCCGACCGCGCCGCGGCGCAGAAGGAGCTATTCTGGGCCCATTACAGGCACGGCGTCCTGGGAACAGGGACGGGCCTAAGCACCCTGTCCACTGTGATGGACGAGTCAATCGTCGATGAGCTAGCCGGAAAGCTCATCGCCTCGGCACGGGAGGTTCAACCCTAGAAGGTTCCGGCGAGGATGCGTCGGACAGCGTCCCGGGCCAGCCCTTCCGGTTGCCGCGTCGTATCCAGGGCGCGGTGGATGGCCAGGCCCTCGACAGTGGCGTCCAGGATCCGCGCCGTCTGGGGGTCGAAGTGCTTCTCGAGGGCCGCACGGCTTCGGGTCATCCACGCGTTGGTGAGAGCACGGTATGACGGGTCACGCGCCGCGAGGGTGTAGAGCTCGTGAGTGAGGACGAGGTCGCGGCTGCTGCCGAAGACGTCCTCCTCGATGCTGTCGACAACCGCTCGCGCGGCACTTTCCGGGTCGGACACCGCTGCCATGCGTTCTTCGATCCGCACGCTCACAGTTCGCGAGAACTGCGTGAACGCTTCATGAAGGAGCTCATCCATCCCGGAGAAGTGGTAGGTCATCGAGCCCAGGGGAACGTCAGCGGCCGCAGCAATCTTCCGATGGGACGCGCCAGCGACGCCGTCGCTCGCGATGACGTCGAGTGCTGCGGTGATGATCTTCTGGCGGCGGGCCGGGTCGGTTCGTCGCGCTGACTGTGGGCGGGCAGCCCGTGCAGCGGGCATGTCAGATTTCCCGGACGATTCGAGCCGGATTGCCGACGGCGACGACGTTGGCGGGGATATCCCGAGTGACGACGGCGCCGGCTCCGATGACCGAGTTGTCGCCGATCGTCACGCCGGGACAAACAATGACTCCCCCGCCGAGCCAGACGTTGTCACCGAGGGTTATCGCCTTCGCAGCCTCAAGCTTGTCGCGGCGCGGTCCGGGCTCGACAGGATGCGTGGGGGTGAGCAGTTGGACGTTCGGCCCCAGCTGGCAGTCCTCGCCAATGATGATGGGTGCGACATCAAGCGCGGTCAGGTTGCAATTCACGAAAGTACGCGCACCGATATGAATGTTCTCTCCATAGTCGACAAACAGCGGCGGCTTCACGTACGCATCCACTCCGAGCGTGCCTAGGAGTGCTTCGAGGTGCGCACGGGCAGCCTCAGGATCAGCAACAGTCGCACGGTAATACGCATCCGCCAGTTCTATCGCCCGTTGGGCAACTCGTGCACTCTCCGGGTCATCGGCGATGTACAGTTCACCGGCGAGCATCCGCTCTCGATTTGACCGGTTGTCGCTTGCAAAATATTCCACGTCCATGTGAAGAGTCTATCGAGAAGCGTACAAACGTACACATTGCACCATAGTCAGCCGCCTGCATGGTTCCGACCCCATCGGTCTTGGTGAGGAACGTCAGCGGTTTGTCCCACCAGTGCTTTTGACGCTTCCTGTGGCACGCAGTGGCACGACACCGGTGGCATACCAATGCCATACTCCGGTCGGTGGACCACCCTTCTTCACCCATGAAAGGTGCGCGCGTGCCACCCGCGTGCCACATCGAACGGTAATTCGTGTCCATCTCAGTCCTCCTCTGTCTATCGAGAGAAGGCACAAAAGAGGCCCGGATCCGCAGAATCCTGCGGGTCCGGGCCTCTCAGCAGCCCGTTACGGGCCGGGCATGATCTGGAACTTCTAGAAGTCCCAGTCCTCGTCTTCGGTGACAACGGCCTTGCCGATGACGTACGACGAGCCGGACCCCGAGAAGAAGTCGTGGTTCTCATCGGCGTTCGGCGAGAGCGCGGACAGGATCGCCGGATTCACGTCGGTGACCGTCTTCGGGAACATCGGCTCGTAGCCGAGATTCATCAGCGCCTTGTTGGCGTTGTAGTGCAGGAACTTCTTGACGTCCTCGGTCAGGCCGACGGTGTCGTAGAGGTCCTGCGTGTACTGAACCTCGTTGTCGTAGAGCTCGAACAGGAGGTTGAACGTGTAGTCCTTGATCTCCTGGCGGCGCTCCTCGGTCTCGTTCTCGAGACCCTTCTGGAACTTGTAGCCGATGTAGTACCCGTGCACCGCTTCATCACGGATGATGAGACGGATCAGGTCGGCCGTGTTGGTGAGCTTCGCACGGCTCGACCAGTACATCGGCAGGTAGAAGCCCGAGTAGAACAGAAACGACTCCAGCAGCGTCGATGCGACCTTGCGCTTGAGGGGGTCGTCGCCGGTGTAGTACTCCATGACGATCGAGGCCTTCTTCTGAAGGTTCTCGTTCTCGGTCGACCAGCGGAACGCCTCGTCGATCTCCTTGGTCGAGCACAGCGTCGAGAAGATCGACGAGTAGCTCTTGGCGTGCACCGACTCCATGAACGCGATGTTGGTGTACACCGCTTCTTCGTGCGGGGTGATGGCATCCGGGATCAGCGAGACAGCGCCGACCGTGCCCTGCAGGGTATCGAGCAGGGTGAGGCCGGTGAACACGCGCATCGTCAGCTGCTGCTCTTCGGGCGTGAGGGTGTTCCACGACTGGATGTCGTTTGACAGCGGCACCTTCTCGGGCAACCAGAAGTTGTTGACGAGGCGGTTCCACACGTCGACGTCCTTCTCGTCCTCGATCTTGTTCCAGTTGATCGCCTGGACGTGGTCGACCAGCTTGAGCTTGTCAATCATTGTTGTTTTCCTTAGTGGAGAGAGAGCACAGTGGTGGCCGGTGATCGAGCTACGTCGAGATCAGAGCATGCACGAGACGCACATGTCGAGCTCCGTGCCCTCGAGGGCCATCTGGCGCAGGCGGATGTAGTAGATCGTCTTGATGCCCTTGCGCCATGCGTAGATCTGCGCCTTGTTGATGTCACGCGTGGTGGCGGTGTCCTTGAAGAACAACGTCAGCGACAGGCCCTGGTCGACGTGCTGCGTTGCGGCAGCGTAGGTGTCGATGATCTTCTCGGCACCGATCTCGTAGGCGTCCTGGTAGTAGTCCAGGTTGTCGTTCGTCATGAACGGAGCCGGGTAGTAGACGCGCCCGAGCTTGCCTTCCTTGCGGATCTCGATCTTCGACGCGATCGGGTGGATCGACGACGTCGAGTTGTTGATGTACGAGATCGACCCGGTCGGCGGCACCGCCTGGAGGTTCTGGTTGTAGATGCCGTGTTCCATGACGGATGCCTTCAGCGCGGCCCAGTCGGCCTGCGTCGGGATCGCGACGGCGGAGGTCGCGAACAGTTCCGCCACGCGCTCGGTTGCCGGCTCCCAGGCCTGCTCGGTGTACTTGTCGAAGAAGGTGCCTGACGCGTAGGTGGACCGCTCGAAGCCGTCGAATGCGATGCCGCGCTCGATGGCGATCCGGTTGGATGCCCGCAGCGCGTGGAACAGCACGGTGTAGAAGTAGATGTTCGTGAAGTCGATGCCCTCTTCGGAGCCGTAGTAGATGCGCTCGCGGGCGAGGTAGCCGTGCAGGTTCATCTGGCCGAGGCCGATGGCGTGCGACTTGTCGTTGCCGTCTTCGATCGACCGGACCGATTCGATGTGGCTCTGGTCGGAGACCGAGCTGAGGCCGCGGATCGCGGTCTCGACGGTGCGTCCGAAGTCGGGCGAGTCCATCGACAGGGCGATGTTCATCGACCCGAGGTTGCAGGAGATGTCCTTGCCGATGACGTCGTACGACAGGTCGGCGTTGTACGTGGTCGGCGTGTTGACCTGGAGGATCTCCGAGCAGAGGTTCGACATGTTGATACGACCCTCGATCGGGTTCGCCTTGTTCACGGTGTCCTCGAACATGATGTACGGGTAGCCGGATTCGAACTGGATCTCGGCGAGCGTCTGGAAGAAGTCGCGGGCCTTGATCTTCGTCTTCTTGATCCGCGCGTCGTTGACCATCTCGTAGTACTTCTCGGAGACGGAGATGTCGCCGAACGGAACGCCGTAGACCTTCTCGACGTCGTATGGCGAGAACAGGTACATGTCCTCGCCCTTCTTGGCGAGCTCGAAGGTGATGTCGGGAACGACGACGCCGAGCGACAGCGTCTTGATGCGGATCTTCTCGTCGGCGTTCTCACGCTTGGTGTCGAGGAACCGCATGATGTCGGGGTGGTGGGCCTGCAGGTAGACGGCACCGGCACCCTGGCGGGCACCGAGCTGGTTGGCGTAGCTGAAGGAGTCTTCGAGGAGCTTCATCACGGGGATGATGCCACTGGACTGGTTCTCGATCTGCTTGATCGGCGCGCCGGCCTCACGGATGTTCGAGAGGAGCAGGGCGACGCCGCCGCCGCGCTTCGACAGCTGAAGCGACGAGTTGATGCCGCGGGAGATCGACTCCATGTTGTCTTCGATGCGGAGCAGGAAGCAGGAGACGAGCTCGCCGCGCTGTGCCTTGGCGGAGTTGAGGAACGTCGGCGTTGCGGGCTGGAACCGGCCGGCGATGATCTCCTCGACGAGTGCGGTCGCGAGTTCCTCGTCGCCCTGGGCGAGGCCGAGGGCGGTCATGACCACGCGGTCTTCGAAACGCTCGAGGTAGCGTTTGCCGTCGAACGTCTTCAGCGTGTACGAGGTGTAGTACTTGAACGCGCCGAGGAACGTCTGGAACCGGAACTTCTTCGAGTAGGCGAGGTCGTTGAGCTTCGTGATGAATTCGAACGAGTACGCGTCGATGACGGCTTTCTCGTAGTACTCCTTCTCGACGAGGTAGTCGAGTCGCTCACGGAGCGAGTGGAAGAACACCGTGTTCTGGTTGACGTGCTGCAGGAAGTACTCCCGGGCAGCCTCACGGTCCTTGTCGAACTGGATTTCACCGTTCGGGCCATACAGGTTGAGCATCGCGTTGAGCGAGTGGTAATCCATACCGGTGTCCATGGGAACCTCGGTCACTACTGTTCCAGCCAAAATGATTCCAATCCTTCGTGGACGACTCGGACGTCGTCTGGTGTTCCGAATACTTCAAAGCGGTAGAGGTTCGGCACGTGGCACTTGGCGGAGATGATGTCTCCGGCAAGACCGTATGCCGAACCGAAGTTCGTGTTGCCTGCGGCGATGACGCCGCGGAGCAGCTTCCGGTTCTTCTCGTCGTTGAGAAACCGGATCACCTGCTTGGGTACTGCGCCGTGCCCGTCTCCCCCGCCATAGGTGGGGGTGACGAGAACGTATGGTTCGTCCGCCGACAGCGCGGGCTCTTTTGCGTGCAGCGGGATGCGTGCCGCGGGGACGTCGAGCTTCTCGACGAAGCGGCGGGTGTTCCCGGAGACGCTGGAGAAGTAGACCAGCTTCGTCATGGGATTCACGCCCTCACTTCACATCTCACGTCGAGACCAAGGTTCGAGCTTCTATGGTTCAACGGTGATTGAGCTTGTCGAAATCAGAGATCAAAGTTATGACAAACGGGAAGCAAGTTCGTTGATCTTGTCCGGCCGAAACCCCGACCAGTGGTCTTCGTCGGTGATGACAACAGGCGCCTGAAGGTAACCGAGGGCCTTGACAGCCTCGAGTGCGTTTTCGTCTGCAGAGAGGTCGAGGATTTCGTACTCGAGCCCCTTGTTGTCGAGCGCACGATACGTCGCGGTGCACTGGACGCACGAAGGCTTGGTGTAGACCGTGATTGTCATCGAAGTGGGGCCCTTCTTCTTCATTTCCACATGTTGCTGATCGGCACTGGCTTGCCGGTTGTCCAATACTACATATAGTTGGTGTCTTTGGGGAGCACCCCAACCAGTAGTAGTTACACGTCTGTAGTTATCAACAACCGATTCCACCGTTTTGTTCCGTTTTCCACCGTTCATCCACCCCCTTATCCACAGCGGAGCAGGACCCGGGAAGAGCGGAAGAAAGCAGAAACCACGCTCTTCCTGGGCGGTTGTCCACAGTTCCCACGGTACGGGGCACCACCGACATTAATTTTCCGGCGACGGCCCATCCACGGCGTGTCGCGACCCGACGGGCATCCGTCACTGTGCGCCGTCCGCGCCTCCCTAGACTTGAGCCATGAGCGGATACTCGAGCCTGTTGAAAACGTCAGGCGTCGCTCGAATCATCGCCGCCCAGCTGATCGCCCGTTTCCCGTTCGGGATGCTCTCTCTCGCGTTCCTCCTCCACATCGAGCAGGTCACCGGATCGTACGGCGCCGCAGGCCTCGTCCTCGCTGCGGCGAGCGTCGGCCAGGCGGCGGCTGGCCCCCTGACCAGCCGGTGGATGGGTGTCTGGGGAATGCGACGCGTCCTCGTCCTTACCCTTGTCGTGTGCGCGGTGACCGTCACCGCCGTTGCACTCCTCGAACTGCCTGTCGGCGGCTACATGGCCCTGGCTCTGGTCGCCGGTCTGGCCACTCCCCCGATCCAGCCGGCCGTGCGCACGATCTACCCGAAGATGGTGAACTCGAAACAGCTCACTCCGCTCTTCTCTCTCGACGCGTCTGCGCAGGAGATCATCTGGGTCCTCGGCCCGGTCATCACCACCTTCATCTCCACCCAGGTCGGAACCGACTGGGGAATTCTCACGGCGGTCGTGATCATGGTGGTCGGCGGCGCCTGGTTCATCGCGTCGCCCGAGGTGAGCCGGGTGCGCATTCCCCGCTCGAGGCGCAGGATCGGTGTGGTGCTCAAGCGCCCGCCCGTCCTCCTCGCCACCGTTGTCGGATTCCTCCTCATCGGCGCGTGCGCCGCGCTCGAGGCCGGGGTCGTCGCGACGTTCGGTCATGACGGACTCGAGGCCGGTATCGTTCTCGGGATCTTCTCGCTCGGCAGCCTGGCCGGCGGCCTGACCTTCGGCCACATCCCGATCGGGCCGTGGGCGCTGGCCCGGCGCATGTTCATCGTTTTCGTCGGCGTCGCGGTGTCGACGTTCTTCTCCAACCCCGTGCTGCTGTCGATCACTCTCTTCATCGCCGGGATCGGCATCGCACCGGCCCTCGCCGTTCTCTTCGCGATCGTGTCAGCGAGCGTGAAGTTCAGCGACACGGCGGAGGCGTACGGGTGGGTCGGGACCGGCCAGCTCATCGGTGCCGCCCTGGGATCCGCTGCGGCGGGTCTTCTCATCGACCAGAACGGCGCCGTGGGCGCGTTCTGGGCGGCGACGGTGTTCGCCTTCGTCGGATTCCTCGTGCCGTTCCTCGGCAGGCGCTGGCACCCGGACCTTCGCGGGCGCGACGCCAGCCCCATTCCCGACACGGAGCCGATCCAGGTCCATCCCGGGTGACCCGTGCAGGCCTGAGAGCGCCGACAGCCGAACGCAGGTGACCCTCGCAGGCGTGCTGCGAGGGCCACCAACCGATGCTCACGGCACCGGCTTGAGGTGTTCAGCTCGCCACGAGGGCCGATTCGCGCACTGAGCGAAGGGCGGGAGCGAGTGCGCGGAGTTCGTCGAGCAGGTCGTCGAGTCGCGCGGTCTGCTTGCCGTCGGGGAGAAAGAACCCGTCTTCGACCTGGCTGGACACCCGGGGGATGTCGACGTGGGAGCTCGCCGTGATCAGCTGCAACTCGGAGAGAACAGGCCGCAACGCCGCGGCGCCGAACGCGCCCCCACCACGTCCGCCATAGCTGACGAGGCCGACGGGCTTGCGGTTCCATTCGTGGAACAGATAGTCGAGGGCGTTCTTCAGAACGGGAGAGAAGCTGGAGTTGATCTCCGGGGAGACGAAGAGAAAAGCGTCAGCATCGGCGACGCGGGCGCTCCACGCCGCCGTGTGCCTGCGACTGTACAGTTGGGCTTTCGGGAGCCGCTGTTCGTCGACCATGGGCAGGTTGAGTTCGGCGAGGTCGACGAAGTCGATGTCAAAACCGCCGCGTTCCGTGATGTGCTCGTGCACCCACAGCGCGACGGAAAGTCCTAGGCGGCCGGGTCGGACACTGCCGATGACGACCATGAGTTTGATCGGGGATTCGGGTTCCCGATCGGTAATACGTGCGGACATAGGGGTTCTCTCCAGCAAAGGCGAATACTGGGGGCAGCAGTCCTCGCGGGATTTTCGGGACGGTACAGCTGTAGTCGGGTGGGGCAACCCTCGTTACGTGCCTCTAGCATCCTCCGCTGACGCGCTCCTGCAACCCCCCACAATTGGGCGCAGCCGTGATGCGTTCCGTCAGGTATCCGGGTGTCAAATCGTGACGGTACCGTAAGGCTGGGCCCTCCTTCGCGGCGGTCCCCGCTCCTAGAGTGAGGTCATGACTCCCCTCTTGAGCCGGAAGACCACACACAGCGCTTCCCTGACCGCGGTTCTGCTCTCGTGTCTCCTGCTCGCCGGGTGCGGTTTCGCTCCCTCCTCGACGAACGACGCGGTCGTCGAGGGCGGCGCACCCGAGCAGGGATTTGTGGGGCCCGAAGGCGGCGATTCGACCATCGAACGCGACGTCGTCAGCACCGCCTCGATCTCGCTCACCGCCGGCGACCCCATTGCGGTGGCAGACGAGGCCGTCGACGTGGTGCTCGCCGTGAACGGCCACGTCGATCGGCGCAACGACAACCCGGTCGAAGACAACGGGCAGGGATCCGCCCAGCTCGTGCTCCGGGTACCGTCCGGGGACCTCGACACGACCCTCGCCGAGCTGAAGTCGCTGGCGGAACTGGTCCGCTCATCGCTCAACCAGACGGATGTCACGACCCAGGCCGACGACCTCGACGCGCGTATTGCTGCGCTCCAGACCAGTGTCACCCGCCTGCTCACCCTGATGTCGCAGGCCACGACGACGGGCGATCTCATCGCCCTCGAATCCGCGCTCTCCGAGCGCCAGAGCGAACTGGACGGGCTCAAAGCCCAGCGCGACTCGCTCACCGACCTGGTCGACTACGCCACCGTCGAAATGTATATCACGACGCCCGGGGTGGTCGTCGGAGCCGCTCCCGGCGATTTCTGGGGCGGCGTCGTGGTGGGCTTCCAATCGATGATCGCCTTCTTCGGCGGTTTGCTCGTGGTCCTCGGGGTGCTCCTGCCGTGGCTTCTTCCCCTCGGTCTCCTCGCGCTCCTCATCGTCTGGCTGGCGCGGCGGAAGCGACCGCCGCGCGTCCAGCCAGGCCCCGCGGGCTATCCGCAGGAGAACCTTCCACCGCGCCCGCCCATCCCTGCCCAGACGCCGACGGCCGATCGGGAGGCCGAGCCGGCTGACCGCAACCCCGGCTGACCTCCCCCGCCCCGACATACGATGGGCGGATGACGATTCTCATCGACAGCCCGGCAGATGCAGAACGACGCGTCGCCCTGACCCGGATGAAGCGGACAGCCACCGCGCTGCTCGGAGTGATGGCCGTCATCTTCGCCCTTTCGTTCGCTTTCCAGGACGAGGTGCCCTGGCTCGCCTGGGTGCGGGCGGCCGCCGAGGGCGGCATGGTCGGCGCGATCGCCGACTGGTTCGCCGTGACCGCACTGTTCCGTCATCCACTCGGCCTGAAGATCCCGCACACGGCGATCATCCCGCGGCGCAAGGACGAGATCGGCGCGACTCTCGGCGAATTCATCGAGCAGAACTTCCTCTCCGCCGCCGTGGTGCGCCAGAAGCTGGAGTCGATCGGCGTGGGCCGCACGGTCGGGGCATGGCTGGCCCGGCCGGAGAATGCCGCCAGGGTCGCCGACGACGCCGCCGCCGCCGGCAGGGGCATGCTCGACCTCCTCGACGACGAGAACGTGCAGGACGTCGTCGAACAGCTCACCCGCACCCACCTCATCGACCCAGGCTGGAGCGAGCACCTCGGCGCCTGGGGTGAGCGCCTCATCGCCGAAGGTGGCCACCACAGCGCCGTGAACCTGCTCCTCGACGGGCTCGACGAATGGATGACCGCCAACCCCGCGGCGTTCTCCCGGCTGGTCTCGGCCCGGCTTCCGAGCTGGTTGCCGTCGTTCGTGGACCGGCTCGTCGACGAACGGGTCTACCGCGAGTCGGTCGACTTCGTGCGCCGCGCGCGCTCGGATCCCCGGCACGCCGCCCGGGTCGCCCTCGACACGTACCTGTCGGAGCTCGCCCGCAAGCTGCAGGAGGACCCGGAGACGATCGCCGCCCTGGAACGCGCCAAAGCCGACATGTTCGACAGTCCCCGCGTGCGCGACCTCGCGACCCGTGCCTGGAACACCACCCGGGAGGCCCTCATCGCCTCGCTCGAGAACCCTTCCAGCGGGCTGCGGCAGCAACTCGCCGCGACCCTGGTCGACGTCGGTGAGCGCCTGGGCCGCGACCCGAAACTGGCCGGCAGGGTCGACGACTGGGTCACGGATGCCGCGGTGTCGCTGGTGGGCAACCACCGGCACGAGATCGCCAGCGTCATCACCGAAACGATCGAACGCTGGGACCCGGAGGAGACGAGCGACAAGATCGAATTGCAGGTCGGCAAGGACCTCCAGTACATCCGGATCAACGGCACGGTCGTGGGAGCGCTGGCCGGCCTCGCCATCTTCACCACCGCCACCGCCCTGTTCGGCGGCTGACGCCAAGGTTCTGCCGGGACGACCCAGAAGGCGATGGCGAGCGGCGTCCCCGTGGTCGCGACCGGGCGCGGCCGCTCACCAGGCGCCCTCAACTCGGTGAGCCGCGGCAACCGGCTGACAGCAGTCAGAGCACGCGGTTGCCCTTGGCGTCGACGAACTCGAGCTGGGGCATCCGCCTGGCGATGATCTGCAGGGCGGCGTACCCGTCGGGAGTCGTCTGCGGCCAGGTCCAGCGGATCACCTGGGGCGCCGACGGTAGAGCCGCCTCGAACAGGTCGACCTCGACCCCGGTCCGAAGGTGCTTGGGCGGCACGACGAAACCGACGACGCGTCCCTGCTCGTGCAGCGTGACGAACTGCAGCCGCGAACCGGTCTGGTCGTCTCGCACGATGAACTCACGCGTCTCCGGGTCGTCCGGCGGGATCTCGGTGGTGTCGAACCGCGCGGAGCCGCTGCCCGAGAAGGCGCCCTTGATCTGCCGGCCGAACAGCGCGAGTACCACGACCAGCATCGCGACGATGGCGATGCCCCAGATCCACTGACCGCCGTTCTCGAACATGGCTGCTCCTCGCCCTCTGAAGGCTTCAGTTTACTGAGCCGGCGCGACAACAGTTCGACACGAACTGTTCACGAGAACGAAACAGTGAGAGGTTCTCATGTTTTGCCTGCAACTCCTAGAGTTGCATCACCGGACGCAGGACCCGAAATTCCCCGCATCCGTCAAGCGCCAGAGCTGCCGCGCCGACCTGTCCCTCCCCGCCGGCATGCAGCCGCTAGGGGCGAGGCAGAGCCACTCCTCTCCCGAAGCGAGTTCACATGACGTCCCTCGAATCCCGTTCCCGCCTGTCCACGTCGACCCTCGTCACCGAACCCTCCCTGCCGCATCGGTCCGCGGGGGGCAACAAGCCGCAGTCACCATCGCTCATCCTCCTCGTGGTGATCGCGACGATCGGCATCCTCGCCTACGCCGCATTCCTGCTCAACCCGGCCAGTCGCGGCGACTGGCTGCCGTACGTCATGGTCATCACGGCCGAATCGATTCTCATCGCCCAGGCACTCCCGTCGATGTGGACGATCCTGTCCGCCGCCCACGACCCCCGGGACTTCGCTTTCCACCAGGCCCACGGTTCCCTGTTCCGCTCGCGGGACATCACGCGGGACGGGTTCGCTCAATCGCCGGAGCGATGGGGTGTTCACCTCGGCAACGTCCCGGTCTCGGTCGATGTGTTCATCACCACCTATGGGGAAGACCTCGGGACGATCAGGCGGACCGTCGCGGCCGCCCTCACCATGACCGGTTCCCACCTCACCTGGGTGCTCGACGATGGGAGGTCAGACGAGGTGAAGGCGCTGGCGGGCGAACTCGGCGCACGGTACGTGCGCCGGCTCGGAAACGCAGGGGCCAAAGCGGGCAACGTCAACCATGCGCTCGCGTTGACCCGCGGCGAGTTCTTCGTGATCCTCGACGCCGATTTCGTACCGCATCCCGGCTTCCTCGTCGAGACGTTGCCGTTCTTCGCCGACGAGCACGTCGCGTTCGTGCAGACTCCGCAGAGCTACGGCAACCTGCACAACGTGATCTCACGGGGTGCCGGCTACATGCAGTCGGTCTTCTACCGGTTCATCCAGCCCGGCCGCAACAGGTTCAACGCCGCGTTCTGCGTCGGCACCAACGTCATGCTGCGGCGCGCCGCGGTCGACGACATCGGGGGCCTGTACACGGACTCGAAATCGGAGGATGTCTGGACGTCGCTCATGCTCCACGAGCGGGGCTGGAAGACGGTGTACATCCCGCTCGTCCTGGCGGTCGGCGACGCCCCTGACACAATCGAGGCATACACGAAACAGCAGCTGCGCTGGGCGACCGGCGGCTTCGAGATCCTCCTCCGGCACAACCTGTTCAGCAGGAAAAGCCGGCTCACCCTCGACCAAAGGCTGCAGTACCTCGTGACGGCGTCGTTCTATCTCACCGGGATCTCGCCCCTTCTGCTCCTGCTCGTTCCGCCGCTCGAGATCTATTTCGACCTCCGTCCGGTGCATCTTTCGACCACCGTGGTCACCTGGCTGCTCTATTACGCCGGCTTCTACCTGATGCAGATCGTCCTCGCGTTCTACACAATGGGGTCGTTCCGCTGGGAGACACTGATGCTCGCGACAGCATCGTTCCCGATCTATGCGACGGCCCTGTTCAACGTCCTCGTCGGCAAGGAACAGAAGTGGACGGCAACCGGCGACAGAAACCGGGCGGGCTCCGCGTTCAACGTCATGATCCCCCAAGTGTTGTTCTTTGCCTTCCTGTTGCTCACCTCACTCGTCGCGATCTGGCGAGACATCGACAACGGGATGCTGACGCTTGCGACCGCGTGGAATGTCACCAACACCCTCATCCTCGGAGGCTTCGTCGCCACCGCCGTTCGGGAGGGATCGCGCCGCGCTTCCCCGGTTCCCGGTGTGGCCCGGCAGACCGCCCAGGCCCCCGTCCCCGCTATCGCATCGGCGGTGACATCATGACGTGGCGCAGCCGGATCAGGCTTTTCGTCGGACTTATCGGCGTCGTCGCGCTCGTCTCGGTGCTCACCCTCGTCTTCACGCAGCGCCAGACCCAGGTGGCCAGCAACTCGGCGTCGATCCAGGCGGAGCAGTTCCCGGTCGGTATCGACTACGGCGGCACGGTCCTCGAGCGACTCGTCAGCGACGGTGACCGGGTCGAGGCCGGAGCACCGCTCTTCGTCGTCCTCAGCACCACCCTGCAGGCGGACCTCGCCGAGGGCCTCCTCAAACCGGAGACGATCGCCTACTCGGTCACCGCCGACGGCGCCATCACCCTCACCGCCTCGGTCGCCGGCACCGTTCGCGAGGTGACGACCGAGCGCGGGTCCTTCGTCCAGGCCGGGCAGGTGCTCGCCACCATCGACCGGGCGGGGTCGTTGTACGTCGCAGCCGAATACGAACTCACCAGCGGCGACTACGCGCGCATCGACGAAGGCGCCGCAGTCGAGATCTTCCTCCCCGACAACCAAAAGATCGTCGGACGGGCGACATCCGTCCAGGTCACGACCACCGACGGCAAGGCGACGACAACGGTCTCGGTCACCAGCGATTCGCTCGTCGACGGTGGGCACCACGGCCTGATGGCGCGCGGGACCCCGGTCGGAGCCGTGCTGCAGCTGCGCAACGACGGCATCCTCGCCGGAGTCAGCGACGGACTGTTCGACTTCCTCCGCAAGATCGGCGTCTGACATGCGTACCTCCCCCTGGCGGTTCCTGGCCGTTCCGGTCCTTCTCGTCGCCGTCCTCGGCGGCTGCTCCGCGCCCCCCTCGTCCGGACAGGCGGACGCCCCGTCCGGGCCCGCAGCCGGCGTGCTGCCCGAAGAGCTGGTAGCTCCCCTCGTCGACGCCGTGCCACACCGCACGGTCACCGCGCTCCCGGCCGCGCGGCTGGCCGACGGCCTGCTCCCGCCAACCAACCGCTGGTTCTCGGGCCTGGTCTTCGGGGAGCCGTCGATGCCCGTCTTTCCCCTCCCCCTGTCGTTCCAACTCACCGGGAACGGTCTCAGCTTCGGCGTCCCCCAGGTCACGGCGTCCTCCGCCGTGATTATGGGCGGTTTCACCGGCTCGGTTCGGGCGGATGTCGGCGCACGCGAGCAGCGGGTGGTCGCGTACGACGCGGCATCCGTCACCGTGGCCTCGCTCGCCGACGGCCAAGAGATCGGCAGATCGGTGATCGCCCAGGGGTCGCCGTTCGTCAGTTTCACTGCGACCAGGGACACGACCGTCCGGATGTCGAACGCGTTCACCCCGGGAACCGACGCCGCGACGGCGACCATCGCCGACACCGCCTATGGGCTGGTGTCGGAGGGGGAACTCCATGCCGACGGCGCCTCGGTCACCCTCGCGACCGGAGACAGCGTCACCTGGTTTGCCGTGCCACAGGACGGCTCACTCGAGGACCTGATCGAGGCCGCCCGGCATCCC
Source organism: Mycetocola sp. 2940 (assembly GCF_040548835.1). Lineage (NCBI taxonomy): Bacteria > Bacillati > Actinomycetota > Actinomycetes > Micrococcales > Microbacteriaceae > Mycetocola > Mycetocola sp. 2940. The sequence goes on along the minus strand of NZ_JBEPSK010000006.1, from coordinate 44,555 downwards.
GTTCTGGGAACCAGCGTCAGCTACGCCGTCGAGGCGGGGAAGACGACGACCGCCATCACCTACCGGACGGCAGGCGATGCGGACACCCTCATCGCCGTCATGCCACACCAGGAACCGGCGGATTCCGACTGCTCACTGGGTACCTATGCGAGCATCTACGGGGAGCTCCGCCTCTGCCGAGCGGCCACGCTGAGCTGGACGGCGCCGCTGGTCGAACCGGCCGGCTCCCTCGACCTGTCAGGCCTCGATCCGGGGCGGCGCGAGGATCTTCTGGCACAGCTCGCGTCCGACGTGACAGGGACGGCGGAGTTTCCCGCAGACACCTACTTCGGCGGCAAGGCCCTCTACCGGGCTGCGAACCTGCTGAGCATCGCCCGCGACCTCGGTGCCGACGACCTCGCGGCGACGCTCCAGGAGCGACTCGAGGCCGAACTCGCGCTGTGGATGGATCCGGCCGGCTGCGACGAGCGTAGCTCGCGGTGCTTCGTTTACGACCCCGAGGCACGCGGCATGGTCGGCCTTGAGCCGTCGTTCGGCTCCGACCAGTTCAACGACCACCACTTCCACTACGGCTATTTCCTCTACGCCGCCGGGGTACTGGCCGCAGACAAGCCCGAGCTCGCCGACGAGTGGGCGCCGGTGATGAACCTCCTGGCCGCCGACCTGGCGACGAGCGAAGCGAACCCGCTGTTCCCGGAGCGCCGGGTGTTCGACGCCTACGCCGGGCACTCCTGGGCCAGCGGCACATCCCCGTTCGGCGACGGGAACAACCAGGAGTCGAGCTCTGAGGCCGTCACCGCCTGGAACGGTCTCGCCCTCTGGGCTGCGGCCAGCGAGCAGCCCGACCTGTACCGGGAAGCGGTCTGGATGCTCTCATCAGAGGCGGCATCCGCTCGCGCCTACTGGACCGATTTTCCCCTCGACGCCGCCGTGTACGACGGATTCGACCACACGATCACCTCGCTCGTGTGGGGCGGAAAGCGCGACTACGCCACCTGGTTCAGCGCCGAACCGAGCGCGATGCTCGGGATCCTCGTGCTGCCGATGAGCCCCATCTCCGGCTACCTGGCCGGCGACCCGGAGCGGATCGCCGCGAACATCGACGACGCCGCCCCGGACGGTTTCGACGTCCTGTTCGGGGACTACCTGCTGATGTATTCCGCCCTCGCAGGGCCGGATGCCGCGGCGCAGGCGCTCGACAACGCAGCAGAGCTGCCCGCAAGCCGGATCGACGACGGGAACAGCAGGACATACCTGCTCGCCTGGCTGATGTCCCGGCTGAACGGCTGACCAGCGCTGGACGGATGTCGGTGGTGTGCCCGAGACTGGGACCGTGCCAGAGCTACCTGAGGTTCACGCTCTCGTCACCGATCTCGGTGCGCGCCTTCTCGGCCGCACGGTGAACCGGTTCGACGTGGTCTCCTTCGCCGCGCTCAAGACCTTCGACCCGCCGGTCAGCGCGCTGGCCGGCCAGCCGGTCACCACCGTCGGCCGGCACGGCAAGTTCCTCGATCTCACGATCGGCGACCTGCATCTCGTTTTTCACCTCGCCCGGGCGGGATGGCTGCGCTGGCGCCCCGACCCGCCGGCTGCTCCCGGCAAACCCGGGCGCACCGCCCTTGCCGCGCGGCTGGTGCTCGACGACGGTTCCGGCTTCGACCTCACCGAAGCCGGAACAAAGAAAAGCCTGGCCATCTACGTGGTCCGCGACGCGGCCGACGTACCCGGCGTCGCCCGGCTCGGGCCGGATCCGCTCTCCCCGGAGTTCACGATGGAGGTGTTCGCCGGCATCCTCAAGGCGGCCGGGCGCTCACAGATCAAAGGCGTCCTTCGGAACCAGTCGCTGATCGCCGGGATCGGCAACGCCTATTCGGATGAGATCCTGCACACCGCGCGGATGTCACCGTTCAAACCCGCCGCGATGAGCGACGACGACACCGCCCGGCTGTACGAGGCACTCCGCTTCACGCTCAACGACGCGATCGCGCGCGCCGACGGCCTCGCCGCGTCGGAGCTGAAGAAGGAGAAGAAGTCGGGACTGCAGGTCCATGGGCGTTTCGGCGAACCGTGCCCGGTGTGCGGCGACATGGTCCGGCAGGTGATCTACAGCGACTCGACGTTCCAGTATTGCCCGACCTGTCAGACCGGCGGCAAGCCCCTCGCCGACCGGGTACTCTCCCGGCTGCTCAAGTGACCCTCGACGCCGTCTCAGTTCTTGGCGGCCACGGACTTCGCGTGGTCGGGAACGAAGTTCTGTTCGTCGATGTCAGGCCGGTCGGCCTCGTTGGCGTCCGGGCGGTCGGGGATCTTCACCTTGGCCGGCTCGCTCTGCTCGTACGGCACGCGTGAGAGCAGGTGCGCGATGGTGTTCAGGCGTGACGACCGTTTGTCGTCGCTCTCGACCGTCCACCAGGGCGCCTCGGGCGTGTCCGTCGCCGCGAACATGGCATCCTTCGCCCGCGAGTAGTCCTCCCACTTGGTGATCGAGGCCAGGTCTGTCTCCGAAAGCTTCCACCGCCGGACAGGGTCCTTCAGCCGGGACTTGAAGCGTTTCTCCTGCTCCGTGTCTGAAACCGAGAACCAGTACTTGATGAGGATGATGCCGTCGTCTACGAGCATCCGCTCCAGGGTGGGTGTCTGCTCGAGGAATCGCTCGTACTGGTCAGGGGTGCAGTACTCCATGACCTTCTCGACGCCGGCACGGTTGTACCAGGAGCGGTCCATCAGCACGATTTCGCCAGCCGTCGGCAGCCGTTCGATGTACCGCTGGTAGTACCACTGGCCACGTTCGCGTTCGCTCGGCGTCGGGAGCGCAACGACGCGGGCCGACCGGGGGTTGAGGTACTGGACGATGCGCTTGATCGCCCCGCCCTTGCCTGCGGCATCCCGTCCTTCGAACAGGACAAGCACGCGGGCGCCCGTCTCCGCGACCCACCGCTGCATCGTCACGAGCTCGACCTGCAACCGGTTCAGCTCGGCTTCGTACAGCGCCTTGTCGATGCGCTTCTGCTTCTTCTTGGACTTCTTCGAACCGGACATCGTGTGCCCTTCCCAACTTGTGGAGCGCTGGACAACCAGCGTCCGGCGGTGACGGCTAACACGAGAACGGCGAGAATCTACAGGGTGGACCTAAGGAGATTCGAACTCCTGACCTCCTCGATGCGAACGAGGCGCGCTACCAGCTGCGCCATAGGCCCTGATGTCGTCCAGATTATCACGCGTTCGGCCGCGTGTAATTCACTAGCTCGCGACGCGGCGGCGCTGCAGGGCGGCGCTGATGTCTGTGGGCGCCAGTTCGGACTCGTCGACGATTCCCATTCCGGCGAAACGGCTGGGGACGACAGGCGCGCGCGCGGGCTCCTCGGCGACCGGGGCGACGATCGACGGCACGGCAGACTGCTCTGCGGCACGGGCCGCCATGACCTGGGCGAGTGCCGCACGACGGAGGGCGGCGTGGGCCTCGGCCTGGGCGATCGCATCCGCGGCCGATGAGCCCTGCGAAAGGTGAAGCGGTTTCGGAAGGGGCCTGGGCGTCCATGTGACGGTCACCGGTGCGTTCACTTCGACCTCGACCGGCTCGAAAACCGCCGGCTGCACGACAGACGGAACCGCTGTCGCAACCCGGGCGCTGCGCCGGCCGACGCGGGCCATCCGGACGAGCATGGCAAGGGCGAGTGCCGCCGTTCCGCCCGCTGTTGCGAGCAGCAGGGCCGACCCGGCGGTGGCCAGCATCCAGCCGCCGACTCCCGCAGCGAGAATGGAGAGGAAGAGGACCGTGGTCGCGGTCAGACGAGCCCGTCGGCGCGCCCTCGCAACCCGGACGTGCGGTTGCGACCTCAACGTCGTGATGGCGGCCCACGCGCTTGCCCGGGCCAGTTCCGCGGATGCTGTCGCCTCGAGTCGCGCCCGCTCGCGGGCTTCGGCCTCGACACGTTTGAGGACCTTCTGCTGCTCGGCCACTGTGCGGGCGGTGGCCTCGAGGCGGATCTCCTGGGGCGTTTCGGCCGTCTCGGCCAGGATCCGAAGGGTCTGCTGGAGCCGGATCGCGTTGCGTTCGGTCGCCAGGTACTCGCTCTGGCGCAGCCAGGTCGGCAACAGATAGACGATCCAGAGCACGGCGGCGACAGCGAAGACGATTCCGCCACTCAGAAGCCCGCCACCAGTCATGGCTCTAAACTACGAGCGCTCCGGGGCTTCGTCGTTCATTGCGGGGGGTGTGTCACCCGAAAGTTGAGGTTGAAGGTTAGAAAAGTGCCTGCGGCGGGAGCAGCGGAGTTTGCGAGGCGACACGGTCGACGGCGGGTACCGCAGCCGCTCCGGGCGGCACCTCGCCGTTCTGCCAGCGGCGGAGAATCCCCTGGGGAACCTCTTCACGCACGAGAGCGAAGCAGAAATGGTCGCGCCAGTCGCCGTTGATGTGAATGTACCGTCGGCGGAACCCCTCGTAGCGGAAGCCGAGTTTCTCGACGACTCGCAGACTCGGTGCGTTCTCGGGCCGGATACAGATCTCCATCCGGTGCAGCCCCATCTCGGTGAAACAGTAATCGGTGGCGAGCGCGACCGAGGTCGGGGTGACCGACCGTCCGGCGAACCGCTCGGATACCCAGTAGCCCAGTGTCGCCGATGAGAGAGAGCCGTACGTGATCCCGGATACGTTCAGCTGACCGGCCACTTCTCCCTCGTACTCCATCACGAGCGGCAGGCCACCGCCCGACCGCGCGTTCTGAAGGAGCGAGCGGATGCTCGAGCGCATGTCGAAGGAACGCGGGGCGTACGGGCTGGTCGCCTCCCATGGCCGCAGCCACGAACGGTTGCTGAGCAGTTCATGCTCGATCACCTTCGCATCGCGTACGCGCACCGGGCGAACCGTGATCGGACCATTGCTCAGCACAGGCACGGATTGGGCCACCGCGATTCTCCTTCAGGCAATGAGACGATCTAGTCGAGGGTGGCGGCGAATTCCTTGAGCCATGGCTTGAGGTCAACCCCGAGGTCCTGGCGGTCGGATGCCAGCTGCACGATGGCCTTGATGTAGTCGAGACGGTCACCGGTATCGTAGCGGCGGCCGCGGAAGATCACACCGTACACTCCCCCGGCGATTGACTCATCGGCAGCGAGTTCCTGGAGCGCGTCGGTGAGCTGGATTTCGCCACCCTTGCCCGGTGCCGTCCTGTCGAGGATGTCGAACACCTCCGGGGTGAGCACATACCGGCCGATGATGGCGAGGTTGGAGGGGGCATCCTCGGCGGCCGGCTTCTCGACCAGCCCGGTCACCCGGACGACGTCCGGGTCGTCGGTGGGTTCGACGGCCGCGCACCCGTACATGTGGATCGTCGACGGATCCACTTCCATGAGTGCGATGATCGTGGCCTGGCGCCTCTCCTGCTCCGCGATCATCGTGGTGAGCAGAGGATCCCGGGCATCGATGAGATCGTCGCCGAGCAGAACGGCGAACGGCTCGTCGCCGATGTGGCGTCGCGCACGAGAGACGGCGTGCCCGAGCCCGCGCGGGTCTCCCTGGCGCAGAAAGTGGATGTCGGCGAGCTCGCTCGACTCGATGACGCGGTCGAGACGGCTCGTGTCGCCCTTCGCCTGGAGGGCAAGCTCCAGTTCGATGACGCTGTCGAAGTGATTGGCCAGCGCGTTCTTGTTTCGTCCGATGATCATCAGCACGTCGTTCAGCCCGGCACTGACGGCCTCCTCGACCACGTACTGGATCGCGGGCTTGTCCACGACCGGAAGCATCTCCTTGGGCATGGCTTTGGTGGCCGGCAGGAAGCGGGTTCCCAGGCCTGCGGCGGGAATGACGACTTTGCGAACTGATGAAGACATGGGTCAATCGTAGTGGGCAGGTTTTTTTGCGGCGGTAACCCGGATTTGAACGGATGTCGGCGGGTCGGCGTCCGCCGCTTAGAATGGGGCAATGCCCACCCCCGCGGACCACCAGAAACGCGCGTTGCGCGCCGAGCTGCGGGAGCGACGGCAGAACCTCACCGCGAACGAGCGTGACAAGGCGACGATCGGGGTGACGAACAACCTCGTTTCCCTCGTCACCGGTCTCGACGCTCGGAGCATCTCCTGCTACCTGTCATCGCCCACCGAGCCAGACACGCGCCCGTTCGTCAATTGGGCGCTCGCCAACGACATCCGGGTTCTCTTCCCGGTCAGTCGCGAAGACGGACTGCTCGACTGGACCGTCGGCACCGAGGGCGAGGAGGAACAACAGGGGCTGCACGGAATGCCGGAGGCCGTCGGTGAGCCGCTCGGACCCATCGCCATCAACGACGTGGACCTCATCATCGTTCCCGCCGCCGCCATCGGCCCTGATGGCACGCGGCTGGGCTGGGGGCGGGGATACTACGACAAGACGCTCGGCTCGATGGAGAACTGCCCTCCGGTGTATGCCGTCGTTTACGACTCCGAGATCCAGCCGGACATTCCGCGTGAACGGCACGACCAGCCGGTGAACGGCGTCGTCACTCCTTCGCGCATTCTCGATTTCTAGAACCAGTTTCAGCACGTCAGACCCGGCACACACTGCCGCGACCAGCCAGGAAAACCACCATGCCCACCTATTCGTACAAATGCACCGTCTGCGACACCGCCTTCGACATCCAGCAGTCGTTCACCGACGCGTCCCTCACCGAATGTCCCACCTGCGAAGGCAAACTGCGCAAGCTCTTCAGCGCGGTCGGCGTGACGTTCAACGGGTCGGGCTTCTACCGGAACGACTCGCGGAAGGCCGAGAAGTCACCGGCGAAGAAATCGGAAAAGCCGGTCTCGTCATCGTCAACGGCCGCACCTTCGGGCGGCGCCTCCTCCGGCGCTTCAGCCGCCTCTTAAGCTTTCGATCGGCAGGAAAAGAACATGCTCAAAGGTTTTAAGGATTTCATCGTCCGAGGCAATGTCATCGACCTCGCAGTCGCCTTCGTCGTCGGCGTGGCGTTCACCGCGGTGGTCACCTCGATCGTCCAGAACATCTTCAACCCTCTGGTCGCAGCCCTGTTCAAGTCAGACAGCCTCGACGACTCCCTGATTCTCACCATCGGCGACGCGCAACTGAAGTTCGGCGCGGTGCTCGGCGCGATCATCACGTTCCTCATCGTCGCTGCTGTCGTCTACTTCATCTTCGTGCTTCCCCTCAACAAGATGAAGGAGCACGCCGAGGCCCGCCGCAAGGCCGGCGTCGTCAAGGAGCATGCGCCAGCCACCGAGATCGACGTCCTCACCGAGATTCGCGACCTCCTCGCTAAGAACAACATGCGCCAGTAGTCGAGCGCCGAACGATGAACCGCGTGCGACCTCGGCTGCTCGCGGTTCGTCGGTTAAGGCGGTCACCCCCAGTGCGGAGGAACGTCCTGCTTGAGCTGGGCGTCGTTGCTGTCGGCTCCGGCCGCACCCCAGGGCGCGTCGGTGTCTTCCCCGGCTCGCACGGCACCTGCGGTGTGCTGCGGAGTCGGGTCGGCGCCCGGCGCGCCGGGTCGAACCACGCGACGAGAACCTCGAATCCGCCTCACGACGGGCACGTCAGGATTGTCAGTGTCGGGTGAGAGCTCGGGCATGCCCCCAGCTTAAGCGCGACAGCCCGGTCCAGGCGGTTCGGTTTGGCTAGCCGGGCTCCGACGTCGGCTTCGGGGCATCCGTCGATTCGGCGGCGACCGGCACTCCGAGCATCGACACGATCTTGGAGGCCACTCCGTCAGGGTCGCTGAACAGGTCGAAGCTGTGCACCCGAAGATAGTGCCAGCCGAGCCGGCGCAGTACATCGGGGCGGAGTCGCAGCGACTCGCGCAGCGAATCGGAACCGACCTCGGGGTCGGACTCCACAGCGATGGCCCTGCCACCGTACGAGGCGACGAGGGCGAGTTTGCCCCGGTACCCCACCTCGACCGAGAGCCCGTGGCGGTAGAGGCGCTCGGCCAGGTCGAGCAGCATCGGCTCGGCACCGTCGGTCGCCGGAGGTGTCGGTTCATGTTGCACGGGCTGGCGCAGGATCTCGCTGAGGGCCGCAATTCCGTGCTGCGAGCGGTCGACGTCGATGTCCTCCGGGCGGATGCACGAAACGATGACCATGGAACGACGCGCCCGGGTCATGCCGACCGCGAGCAGACGGTCGCCGCCCGGTTCGCCGAGCGAGCCGAAGTTCGAGAGCACCCGGCCGTGCGGGGTCACACCGTAGCCGAGCGAGAAGATGACGCGGTCACGGCTCTCGGCGACGGACTGCTCGAGCGTGAGCACGGTGAACGGTTCAGCGCGTTCCTTGAGGATGAAGCCTGACAGGTCCGAACGCATCGCGAAAGCCGAGATGACCGCCTGGTGCACACGGGTGGCGTGCTTTTCGCTGGCGGTGATGACCATGAGCGACTCACGCGGCCGGTTGATGGCGTGTTCGAGCACGAGGTTGACGACGCGGGCGACTTCGGCGTCCACGCTTTCCACTCCCCCGGTCTCGGGGTCCGGCATGCCATGGCCGTTGGGCACGTAATCGAGGGTGAGGCTGCCGTGGCCGAGGAACGACCCGGCCCACGGAAGCGATTCGATCTCTCCGCCGTAGAAGCGGTGGTTCACCAGTTCGGCGAGGTCCTCGCCGCCGGCCCGATAGCTGCGCGTGAGGGTGAGCGTCGGCAGAAGGCCGGACAGGTGCGCGAGCGCCGAGTCTGCGTGGCGGGCGTCGACACTCTCGGCGGCATCCGGTTCCGGCGTGTCTCCGATGGCGATCTGGAACGGGGTCGGGCTCTGGGTGACCGGGTCACCGACGGCGACGACCTGACGTGCCCGGCGGATGGCGCCGGCGTTCTCGGCCAGCGTCGTCGCACCGGCGTCGACGAGGAAGACGGCGTCGAAGCGCACGCTCTCGGGGATGACATGCACTTCGTACGGCGAAGCCAGCCAGACCGGCGAGAGAACACGGGACAGGTGCGGTGCGGTGGCCTCGAGGCTGGCCGGGTTCGCACCCTCGCCACGGAGCAGTCTCTTGAGGGCGTTGGCCTCGTCGGAGAAGTCGACGAGTCCGATCTTCCATGTGTCGGCGAGCAGCGAGCCGAGCAGGGCACCGGATGCCGACGCGTGAGCTTCGTCGACCAGACGGAAGTCTGCCTCCAGGCGGTCGATCACGCTGGTGTTGGCGCCGAGCAGTGCCTTGTCGGTTGCGAGCATGTGCTCGAGCACGGACTGCCACCAGGCGAGTTCGAGCTCGGCAGCAACCTGGTCTTCGGGTACGTGCCGGACGGAGAGATCGGTGATCAGCGGGGCGAGCCCCTTCTCGCGGAGCTCGGCGATGAGGGTGGTGCGCTCCTGGAGGTTCTCCATCACCTGCGAGTCGGCGGCGAGCCCGGAGAGCAGCCGGATGAGCTCCTTGACGGGCAACGAGACCAGCGCCTGGGATGCGTCACGGCCGAGGGGCACGTCGAGCTTGCTGAGGTCTTCGACGACGCGCTGGTACGCGACCTGCACGTCGGCGATACCGAGCGGCACTTCCGGGGTGACGCCGGCGGCGACGTAACGCTGCCACAGGGTCCTCTGCTGCTGGATGCGACGCAGAGCTGCGTTGATGTCGGCGACGTGCACCCCGGGGCGCACATACTCGCGGGCGAGTTTCTTCAGGCGGCGGCGGTTGGCGCCCGACATTGCCGGGGCATCCCGTCGGTTGCTCGTCGCGGCGATCAGCTCACCGAGGGACCGGTCGAAGACACTCGGCTGGAACTTGTCGAGGGTCTCGCGGACGTCGAGGAGCAGGCGGAGGTAGACACCGAGTTCCTCAACGGACTCGAACGCGCGCATGCGCGTCTGGCCGATGAGTTCGTAGCCGCGCTCGAGGAGGCGCGGGAGCTCGGTGCGGTGCAGCTTCTTCGCCAGGTCGTGCGTCGCCTTGGCCTGGCGTGTGCTGGCGAACTGGGCGCCGTACCAGGGAGAGTCGTCGGGCCCGTACTGGAATTCACCCAGCGCGGCCGCTGTCGCCAGTTTGCGGGCGATGACCGCCCGGCTGCCGGCGAGCTTCTCCAGGGAGGCCAGGTCGAGGCGCGCGGATGTCGTGGGCGGAATGGGCAGGTTGCCCAGGCGCGTCAGCGCTTCCAGCGCGTCGATGACACTCACGCCGAGGCCGCCGTCGACGCGGCGGAGAGAGCTGCGGTAATCCAGGAGTACCTTGCGGAGCCGCACGAGGGCGTCGTCGACGTCGGCGACCCGAGGAGCGACGGCTTTCTCGTTGCGCGAGATCGCCTGGATCAGGTCACGCCGGACGGTCGCCGGGCTGACGGTGAAGCCGGGAAGGCCGACCTTGCTGAACCGGTGACGGATACCGTCGAGGCTGGAACGCCGTGCGCTGACGACGAGGACACGTTTGTGCTGGCCGACGAGCGTACCGATGGCGTTCACGACGGTCTGGGTCCCGCCGGTACCCGGGAGCGTGGTGACGACGATGGAGTGCCCGGCGGAGATCTGCGCGATGACATTCTCCTGCTCGGTGTCCGCGTCGAGGAGCAGGGTGTCCGTGGCAGGGGGGCGATCGTCCTGGCCGATGGCATCCACGGGGCTGAACAGTCCTTCGACGAGCCGCCGGGCTCCTGGGTTACCGGCGAGGGCGTCGAGGATGGGGTGTTGCAGGTCTCCGGCGTCGCGGGCGAGGGCCGTGCCGACGTCAGCGAACGATGACACGACGAGGCGCGGCTGCACGCTGAACCACTCGAGGTGCTGGGTCAGGCCCCGGAGCCGGTCGATCACCGGCTGCGGCTTGAACATCCCGTTCGTCACGGCGAGCGCTTCGAAGGCTTCGGCATCGAGGGTGATCTGGTACTGCTCATGGAGCGCACGGGCCAGTTCCGGGTTGAGGAACGGTGCGCCCTTCAGCTTGAGTTCGAAATCCCGGCCGTAGCGGCGGATCGCGACGGGGCGGAGAAGCACGGGCGCTGAGAAATCTTCGCCGTTGTTGCGCCACTGGGCCAGGCCGATGGCCAGGTGGACGGATTCGATGCCGCGAACGGTGCGCAGTTCGACGCCCTTGACGGTGATCTGGTCAGCGGCGGCCTTGGCGCTGCGGAGGGCGAGTTCGTCACGGATCAGGTTGGAGAGCAGGGTGGAGTGACCCGTGATGAACTGGGGAAGGCCGCCGGGGTGCGTCGAGCTCAGTTCGATCCGGGTGCGCGGTTCATCAACGAAGTGGAGCAGGGGCGAACGCCCGCCCACTGCCGCAAGCTGGCTGCGCCAACGATGCCGTTCAGTGTCTGCCACGTTGCCTACCGCGAAGTTCGGGTCGCCCACGCTCAGGCCAGTCGGGCTGGTGACCGAGAGCGCAAGCGAAGTATTGGCGTCGTCGATATCAAAATCGCGCGCATCTGGTTTCTTGTCTAGCCGCCACACAACCCACACCCTAAGCGCTCACGAGGGAAAACACCGGTAGGACCACCGGATTTTCGCGGAGTTGCCAGAGTTCTTGTGCTTATCGACGTCTGCACAGGATGTTCACCCGAGCCGGGTGACGTGCGCCCCGACGCCGGTTGATTGAATACGGGCACCTCGACGGATGCGCGATGGCCGGGCGAATCGGGTCCGGACGCACGGCTGAGCCGACGGTGCATCGGGACCGTGCGAAAGGAACAACGATGGACATCCTGGTGATCGGCCGCACATGACCGGCGAACGCGCCACGGCGGAGGCCCCCAGAAAGCCGATGACGGTGCTCCAGGCATCCTTCATCGGTGTTGGGGCGATGGTCGGTGCGGGAATCTTCGCGCTGCTCGGCGCAGCCGGAGCCGTGGCAGGATCAGCCGTGTGGCTGTCATTCCTGATCGCCGGGGCCATCGCCGCGCTGCAGGGATACTCGTTCGCAAAGCTCGGGGCGACGTTCCCGTCCTCCGGCGGGATGCTCACCTATCTGGCGAAGGGCTTCGGGGAGGGTCACATCACCGGCCTCGTATCGTGGCTGTTCTACATGACGGGTGCGATCGTCGCGGCCATGGTTGCCTCCTCATTCGGCGGCTATGCGAGTGCGGTCGTGGCCGATGACGACCCCACCTGGGCAGTCGTCTTCGCGATCGCCCTGGTACTCGTCATGACGGCTCTGAACGTCGTCGGGTCCGCCGCCGTCGCCAGGGTCCAGGCCGTCATCGTCAATGTGGTCCTGGCCATCCTCGCTCTCTTCGCCATTGTGACGATCGCCAACTGGGATCCGTCCCTTCTCGACCCTCGGGGATACCCCGAGGTGCGGTACATCGTCTCGAGCGTCGCCCTGACGTTCTTCGCGTTCCTCGGCTTCGGCGTCATCACGTTCACGGCGAAGGACCTCCCTCAGCCGGCCCGCCAGCTTCCCCGCGCCATGTACCTGGCTCTGGCGATCGCGACGACGATCTACGTCGCTGTGGCGCTCGGCGTCTTCGGCACGCTGACGGCGGACCAGGTCGTCGAATACGGCGCGACCGCGCTGGCTGAAGCGGCGAAGCCTACGCTCGGCCAGGCGGGTTACGTCCTCATGGTGATCACGGCGCTGTTCTCCACCGCAGGCGCGGTGAACGCGAGTCTCTACCCGTCCACCGGCATGACCCGCCACCTCGCTGAAGTCGGCCAGTTCCCGGGTGCGTTCGGACGCCAGATCGGCGGTCGAGCGCCGGTCGGGCTGGTGATCATGGCCCTGCTGACGATCCTCATGATCGTCGCGCTCGACCTGAACAGCATCGCGTCACTTGGCAGCGCGGTGGCACTGCTGATCTTCTCGACGGTGACCGCATCCCACTTCAAGACGTACCGCCAGACCGGCGCGAACCTGATCGTCCTCGTCGTGGCGCTCCTCGCCACCCTGGGAACATTCGTCGTCTTCACGACCACAACGCTGGTGAACGAACCGCGGACCGCCATCGCGCTTGTGATCATCCTCGTCGCAGCGTTCGTGCTGGACTTCGTCTGGAAGCGTGTCCGGGACCGTCGCGACGCACGTCCTGCTTCCAACCGGCCCGGCTCCCCGTAGGTGCCGCCTCACTCGTCAGGCGCGGCGGCATCCGCCCCGTCGTGCTGCCACACTGGACCGTGCCCATCGTCAGCTCCGCCGCCATCGTCCCCGTCGACACCGCGACGGCCTTCGCCGTGTCGCAGACGACGGGAGAGGTCCGCCTTCGCTGGGACCCGTTCATCCGCAACCAGCGTTTCCTCGACGGAGCGACAATCCCGGCTAAGGGCGTCCTGACGTTCACGCAGCATCGGCTGGGCTTCCGCATGGTCAGCGAGTACGTGTCCTACAACCCGCCGACCAACGTCGGCATGAAGATGGTGCAGGGCTCGTGGTTCTTCGAACGGCTTGCGGGAGGCTGGCGGTTTCAGGCGGCGGACGGCCGGCCCGATCACACCGAGGCCGCGTGGCGGTACAACTTCACCTGCAGGCCCCGGTGGCTGGCGCCGATCGCCGAGCGGATCGGCGGGTGGATCCTCCAGCGTGACATCGACCGCCGGATCGCCGGCTTCGCCCGTGGTTGCTCTGACCCCGTGGTGCTCGCCGCTGCCCGCAAGACGCTGGCCGATCCTCTCGCGGGCTAGCTGTACTGAGTCATCACGTTGCCGGGAGCACCGCTCACCGGACGTAGGGAGGTGACGACACAACAGCACGGGGTCGGTGCCGAGGTCCTTTCTCGGCACCGACCCTGCAGGTGAGCTCAATTCACCGGCTGAAACAGCGTCGAGATCACGTGATCAGACACCTTGTGGGCGGTTTCGTTCGCGAACCCCATGGAGAAACGAACGTGGAGCCCGAGCCAGACTCGCGCATCCATCGCGTCCTGATCCCAGGCATCCGTGCTGTCGTAATGCCTCGTCGTCGTCCCGGCCACAAGGGCTGGAATGTCGATGTCGAGCGTGTTCTCACCGAACAGATAGCCGAAGACGTTGGACGTCGACCCCGTCACGGAGGCGTGCCCGCTTGCGTAATCGGAGTACGGCGGAGTCTGGACCATCGGCGTCCAGCCTGGGTCGGCCACCGTAGCATCGTTGCCGTCCGTGTCCGCCTCCCGGATCGCTGTGATCGGACGCCACGTCGGGACCTCGAACTTCGCGCGCCAGGTCGTGATCAGCGCGTCTGCGGTCGATGTTCCGAGCAGGGCGAATGCTCGGGCGCTGTCGACGATGTCGAACCCGCGGCGTGTCACGGCGTCGCGCAGGACTGCGTGGTACTGGGGTACCGGGTTCGCGCTGAAGAATCGGGCGATCTCCGTCTGCCGCTCGTCACGGACGGTGCTGGTGATCGATCCGTAGTCCTTCACTTCGTTGAAGTCCTTCGCATACGCCTCGCTGTCCAGCAGAGGCGGCTCCGGGAGGTCGAACTCCTGCGCCGACGCGAGCGCAAACGGACGCACGAACCCCAGCCACGGAACGGCGAACTTCGCGAAGGCATCCGGCGTTGGTCGCCAGATACCGGGAGACGGTTCGACGTTGAAGTCGATCGGTGCGTTGAGCCCGTCGTCTGCCCGGGACTGGATCAGGCTAACGGCCGCTGCAGTACCGACACGGATGCCCTGCACCCGGCCGACGCCGTTGCGCACGCCGGAGAGGTAGTCCTGGTAGTCCGCGTCGAGATTATCCGCTGACGCGGGGAAGTGGTGTTTGAGGACGAGGTAGGCCGCTGTGGCGGCTGCGACCTCCGGGGACGCGTGCCGGTGTGCGCGCGGCTGGGGGTTGTACGGTTCGTACTCGCCTTCAATCGCGACGACGGCGTCGTACACGGCGATGGACACGTAGCCGAAGTACAGGTTGGATGACGGAGGTGGCGTGGCGTTCTCGGTGAAGATCGTGCGGTTCGCTATCGCGTCCCACTGAGTGATCACCGCCGGGTCGGCAGCGTCGTGCGGATGCGCCCCCGCGGGGGTGCCGGCGACCGACGGAGTGATGACTCCGACCGTCGCGACGATCGCGAGCATCAGCGCTCGCGTGAATCTGAACATGGGAAACCTCCAACAGTTGGTGGAGGGCTTGCACGTGAAGAGGGTGCGCTCGGTTCGGGAACGGGTGCAGGCTTTTCAGAACAAGCTCTGCTGCCGCCGAGTATGGCCCGGAAGGGCCGTCGCCGCAAGAAGGGCCGCCGGCCGATTTGCACGAATTTCTGGTGCCCCTGGAGGGATTCGAACCCCCAACCAACTCCTTAGGACGGAGGTGCTCTTCCGTTGAGCTACAGAGGCTGACCTCCCAAGTTTAGCGGAGCCCCATACCCCCTGTGCGACGCCCATGCTGCGGCGTACCATGAGTGCCATTTCAGACAGGTTGGAGTCGCTCATGCTCAGGTCATCCGCTTCCTTCACCGTGCTGCCGGCGGCAGACATCAACCGGGCGCGTCAGTTCTATCGCGACAAACTCGGCATGGAGCCAACCCTCGAGCAGGGCGGCATGATCATGTATGGCAGCGCCACAGCCCCCGACTTCCTGATCTATGAGACCCCTCACGCCGGCACCGCGCAAAACACGCAGATCTGCTGGCTGGTCGGAGACATCCGGTCCGCGATGACCGAACTCCGCTCAAGCGGCGTCATCTTCGAGGAGTATGACTCGGAGAACCTCAAGACCGTGGATGGCGTTGCCGAGCTCGACGGCGAGTACAGCGCCTGGTTCCGCGACAGCGAAGGCAACTTCCTCTGCCTGTCGCAGCCGAAAGCCTGAGCGACTCCTCGCTGCCTCAGGCAGCTGCAGGAGTCAGATACTGGTCCCACGATGGCGTCGCGCGTTCCGCGCCGCGCACCGCCCAGGTGGGCCCGTACGGCATGCGCGGTTTCGTGCGCAGCGACCAGCCCATTTCGCCTGGCGTCCGATCGCTCTTTGCGTTGTTGCAGCGCAGGCAGCAGGCGACGAGGTTCTCCCACGAGTCCACTCCCCCGCGGGAACGCGGCAGGATGTGATCGATGGTGGACGCGGCCGTGCCGCAGTAGCCGCATCGGTTCGCGTCGCGGCGCAGCACGCCCCGTCGTGTCACCGGCACACGCCTCGAGTTCGGAATCTTCACGTACCGGCTGAGCACGATAACGGAGGGACGGTCATGCGCACCATCTGTTGCCCATACCGGGTGGCCGGTGTCGATCTCGACGATGGACGCCTTCTGATTCATCACGAGCACCAGGGCTCGGCGGAATGAAACGATGGCAAGGGGCTCGTACCCGGCGTTCAACACCAGTGTGCGCATGTCGGTTCCTCTCAAATCGCCGTGACGGCTTCACGGTCATTCGGTTGTCTCCGACCGAGGGAAGTACAGGATCCGGGCAACAAAAAAGGCGCCGTCTTTACAGACAGCGCCTTTCCACAGCCGACGAGCGGCAGTGACATGAGTAGCCGGCGGGCCCGGTTTCGAGGCAACCGCAAGCATCCGTGGTGTGGATACCGGGTATTCGATCCATGAGCTTCCCGCACTTTCCAAAGGTCAGGGCTTTAATGTAACGCAAAATCGGTGTGCCTCCTTACGAAGGCACACCGATTGCGTGTTGCTGCGGCTGCTGTTAGCTGAATCAACAGCTTCCCGACACCGGAATCAGATGCGGACGATCCACCAGTTGTCTGCGTAGATCGGGCCGATCCGGAGCGGCGTTCCGGGCCGCGAGGCGTGCAGGATCATGTTGTTGCCGGCATAGAAGCCGATGTGCCCGTCGCTGACGACGAGGTCACCCGGCACGGCCTGCGACACGGGGATCCGCGTTCCCATGTTGCCCTGAGCGGTCGACGAGTGCGGCATGTTGACGCCGAACTGTGCGTAGACGTACTTGATGAAGCCTGAGCAGTCGAAACCGGCAGGGGTCGCGCCGCCGTAGACGTACGGGACGCCCTGGTACTTCAGCGCGACCGAGTAGATCTGGGCAAGGCTGGAGCCCGGCTGCGGAGCCGCGGCCAGAAGGTCTTCGGCCGACGGACCGGTGAAGCTCTTCTGGTTGTTTGTGAAGGTCGCACGCTGCGCTGCCGCATCGGCCGCTGCCTTGGCTGCGGCTTCTGCCGCGGCCTGCGCAGCGGCAGCGGCGGCAGCGGCTGCTTTGGCTGCAGCGAGTTCCTCAACGGTTGTCGCGGAATAGCCGTCGCGGGCCACGGCGTTCGCCGTCACGCCGGCGTCGACGGAGAGCGACTGTGCGCCCGATTCCTTCAACGACTGGAGCGAGGAGCCGTTCGCCAGGTCGCCGGTCGCCGGAGTGAACGCGTAGGCGGGGAGCGCCATGGTGGCGAACAGGCCGGGAACGACGAGGGCCATGATCGCCGTCGAGCGCCAGCTACGCCAGGCACCGGGCTTTTTCGGGGTTGTCGTCGATGTGGATGCAGGAGCGGGCGAGGCGGTAACCGGCGCGCTTCGCCGGGCAACCGCATGGCGAAGCGCCGCCTGCTTCGCTGAGGAGTCGGAGCCCAAGGGCTGCAACGATTTTCCGAACGAGTCAGGATTAGTAGGAGTGGCCAAGGTTGAAACCTCCGGCGCCTCGCACAGCCGTTAGGGCAGCTGTCTCGTCCGCAAGAAAAAGTCGGGTTTTCCAGCACAGGGAGACGAGCAAGAGAGGCGCCCTGCACCGGGTCCTGCGATCGACTGGCGACCTTCGGACTTACCCGAGGCTACGGGACCGTTACCAATTTGTCACCTTCAGCAACAGATTAATAACAAATTCGTAACAGGAGGTGACCGAAGGATGCCACGACTCGTCGTCGCGCGGGACCGCTCACGGCCCCTCGATCCGCTCTTATTACGCGTTCTGAACGAAGATGTGCCCGGCGACTTCGTTCGGCAGTTCGAGACCGTCGCCGAAGCCTTCAACCCGAACCAGAACATAAGACCCGACGGCGGAGAACAAGGCGATGTTGCCGGGCATCACGCCAGCGTTCTTGAGCTGCAGAAGCAATTCGGGATCGACCTGGGCCGGCTCTCCCAGTCGGCGGATTGTCGCCGTCACAGGACCGGAGTTGCCGCGGACCAGTTCGACGATGTTGGTGACGCCGTGGGAGAAGGTGCCTGCCGGAGTGTCACCCAGCTCGTCGAGACCCGGGATCGGGTTGCCGTACGGCGACTCGGTGGGGTGGTCGAGCATGGCAAGGAGCTTTCGCTCGACCTGCTCGCTCATCACATGTTCCCAGCGGCACGCTTCTTCGTGAACGAACTCCCACTCCAGCCCGATCACGTCACTGAGCAGCCGTTCGGCAAGGCGGTGCTTCCGCATCACATGCACGGCCTTGCGTCTTCCGGTCACGGTCAGCTCAAGGTGGCGATCACCGGAAACGACGACCAGACCGTCCCGTTCCATCCGACCGACCGTCTGTGACACCGTCGGACCCGAGTGCCCGAGCCGCTCGGAGATGCGCGCCCGCAGGGGCACGATGTTCTCTTCTTCCAGCTCAAGGATCGTACGAAGGTACATCTCGGTGGTGTCAATCAGGTCTGTCATTGACGTCTCCCCAGGTTTCAGCGCAGTTGTGACCAGCCTACCGGTCAGTCCCGAGGGGTTCGGCCGCGCCGCCCAGCCGTCGTCTCAGGCCGCTGGCGGCATGCCGAAGCTTCTACAATGAGCGGATGCCAGAGATTTCCCTCCCCCCAGAACTCCTGCCCGCTGACGGTCGCTTCGGATGCGGTCCTTCCAAAGTCCGGGCGGAGCAGGTGGACGCCATCGTACGCGCCGGCACCTCCCTGCTCGGCACGTCACACCGGCAGGCGCCGGTCAAGAACCTCGTCGGCAGCGTGCGCTCCGGATTCGAGACACTGTTCTCTCTCCCGGAGGGCTACGAAGTGATCCTCGGCAACGGCGGATCGACAGCCTTCTGGGATGCTGCCGCCTTCGGCCTGATCGAACGCCGCAGCGAGAACCTCACCTTCGGTGAGTTCGGCCAGAAGTTCGCCAAGGCGGCAGCAGCACCGTGGCTCGAAGCGCCCCTCGTTCTCGACGCCCCCGGAGGTTCGCGCAGCGAGGTGCAGGTCACCGAAGGCGTCGACGTCTACGCCTGGCCGCACAACGAGACGTCGACAGGCGTGATGGCGCCGGTGCGCCGGGTCGCCGGCGACGAAGGCGCCCTCACGGTGATCGACGCGACGAGCGCAGCGGGCGGCATCTCCATCGACGCGACCGAGACGGATGTCTACTACTTCGCACCGCAGAAGAACTTTGCATCAGATGGCGGACTGTGGTTCGCACTGTTCTCACCTGCCGCTCTCGAGCGCGTGGAGCGCGTCGCGGCATCCGGTCGGTACATTCCGGAATTCCTGAGCCTCAAGAATGCCGTCGACAATTCCCGGCTGAACCAGACGCTGAACACGCCCGCCCTGGCGACCCTGGTCATGCTCGACAACCAGCTCGAGTGGATGAACGGCAACGGCGGACTGGACTGGGCATCGGCGCGCACGAGCGAGTCGTCGTCTCACCTGTACGAGTGGGCCGAGAAGACGTCGTACACGACTCCGTTCGTGTCGAACCCGGACCACCGCTCCCAGGTCGTGGTCACCATCGACTTCGACGACGCCATCGACGCTGCCGCCATCGCGAAGGTGCTTCGAGCCAACGGCATCGTCGACACCGAGCCGTACCGCAAGCTCGGCAGGAACCAGTTGCGCATCGCGACGTTCACAGCGATCGAGCCTGAAGATGTGCGCCAACTCACCCGCAGCATCGAGTACGTCGTCGACGCGCTCTGACCCGTAGGTCAGCGAAAGGGCACCCTCCGCGGAGGGTGCCTTTTCGTTGCAAGCGGCGCTCAGGGGCTGCGCGGTTCAGTAGCTTCGTTCGGGCCCATCGTCGTCGGAGTCCTCGTCGTCGGCGTCGTCGTCGTCGGAGTCGTCGTCGGAGTCGTCGTTGGAGTCATCTTCGTCGGCGTCCTCGTCTTCCGACTCGTCGTCGTCTTCGTCTTCGTCGTCTTCCTCGTCGTCGTCTTCTTCTTCGTCTTCTTCTTCGTCCGACTCGTCGTCGGACGCGTCTTCGTCGATCTCGTCGACGTCGACACCGTCGACGTCGCCGGCGTGGAGGATGCTGAAAACATCGTCTTCATCGTCGTCGTCGCTGTCATCGAGGACGGCGGCAGCTTCAGCAAGCGCGCGGGCTTCGTTCTCCGCGACTTCCTGGCCCGCCTGGTAGTCGGCGAGGCGCTCGGACCAGGGCACCCATTCCGGGGCGAGCAGAGCGTTCTCACCCGGCATCAGCTCCGTTTCGAGAACGCTCGGGGTTTCGTCGTCGCCGACGCGTGAGAGCGTGACCGTCCAGCGCCATCCGGGGTAACCGCGGAGTTTGCTGTCGAAAAACAGCGAAAGCACGTGATCCTCTTCCGCGACATGGCCGACGGGTTCGCCGATGGTGTCGGCCGGCGTGACCTCGAGCAACGCGGCGCGAGCCACGTCGACCGAGGCCAGCAAAACCTGGTCGGCCACAGGAGCTGGCCGCTCAGCGACCGGTTCGTCGAGGGTGGGCTGAATCTCGGCGCCCTGTTCCGACAAAACGGCCGAGTCCACGGCCGGGTCGACGGCCGCATCCGCAGGCAGCGACAGCGTGAAGGGATCGGCGGCGGCATCGCTGCGGGTTCCGGCCTCGTGGGCCGGCTCGGTCGCGAGGCCGGGTGTTGACGCAGCATCCTGTTCGGGCGCCACGGCAGCCTCCGGCGCGATTGCGTCGGAAGTCGGTGGAGCCTCCGTCGGTTCGATGGTGGAGTTCTCAGTGGTTGTCATCGGAGTGCTCCTCTGGAAGAGACGGCGGGCCCAGCCTGGCGCGGCGATCACGCGTCCAGTTCGTCGGCCACACGGCGCAACAACAGTGCGACCTTGCGGCTGTGGGCGTTGTCGGGGTAGCGGCCCCTGCGGAGATCTCCTCCGAGGCCGTCGAGGAGCTTCACGAGATCCTCGACGATGATGGCCATGTCGTCGGCGGGTTTGCGCTTCATCTTCACCAGGCTCGGCGGGGCGTCAAGCACCCGTACCGAAAGCGCCTGGACGCCGCGTTTGCCGTCGGCGATGCCGAACTCGAGGCGGGTGCCCGCCTTGACCGAGGTCACGCCTGCAGGCAGGGCGGAGGCGTGCAGGAAGACTTCCTGGCCGTCGTCGCTCGAGATGAAGCCGAAGCCCTTCTCGTCGTCGTAGAACTTAACCTTGCCGGTGGGCATGGACGAACCTCGCTGGTAACTGGACACGCCGGCCCGAGGCCGGCGTGCGGTGCTGTCGCCGTGGCAGGAGCCACGAACGAACGGGACGTTCCCCGCCCTTCAAGCTTAGAGCGTCAGCGGATTGAGCGGCACCTTCCCCGACGTTCGGCAGAAAGGCCCTATGCCGATACCCTGAGAACTGTGACCGATCCTCAAAAGCACAATGCCAGCCGCTTCGAACGGATCCTTGCCTTCATGCTCCTCGCGCTCGTCGCGTTGTCCGTCGGGTCGTTCATCGCGATCATGGTCGGGACCATGCAGGGCATGGGGTCCGAGAACTTCGCCTCCGGCCTCTGGCCCGTGATCGTGATGATCCCGTACGTCGGCCTCCCCCTGTCGATCGTGCTCCTCATCGTCCTCATGATCTCCAGCGCGGTGCGACGGGCGCGGGAGTCCCGCCGAGACCAGCCGGAGCGCTGACCGGGGAACCGGCTGCCTGATGACCGACATCCTCACCCTTGCCGCGAACCTCCGGGCGCTGACCGACGCCGCTCTCGAGGAACTCCTCAACGAGCGTCGCGTGGCTCCGGCCGCCCGCGCCCAGGATTTTTTCGACCTGGCCGAACTCCTGCTCGACCCGTCGAACATCCGAGGCGCGCTTCAGCGGCTCGACCGTCCCACCCTCAGCGTCCTCGCCGCAGCGACCGCAGAACCACTGGGCTCGGCAGAGCTGGCCGATCGGCTCTCGTCATTCGGCGCTCCCGGCGTGGATGTCGACGACGTGGACCGGCGGGCGGCTGTCGCGGCGAACCGTGCCCTCCTGACGCGTCTCGACGGGGGTTATGCCACGATCGACGCCGTCGATGCTGTCCTGGCCACCTGGCCGACGACAGGTGTGCCGATCGCGGTGCAGCTGGCATCCGCACCTGCCCCGGCCCTGCCCCCTGCGGCATCCGACGAATCCGCTGCCCTGACCGACCTCAGTGCGGCGGAGCACGCGTTCCAGACCACCTTGGCGAGCGCCGAGCTGCTCACTGAGCTTCTCGCCACGCCGGCTCGCGAACTGGGAAAGGGCGGACCGGCGCTGCCGGAACGCAAACGGCTGGCGATGGCCATGCACGTCAACTCGGCGACCATCGACGCCTACCTCGACCTCACGGTGCGCGCCGGCCTCGTCAGCCACGCCCCCGGCCTGTGGCTCACCTCCCCGGCCGGGGAGGACTGGCTGGTCCTTCAGGCCGCGGAACGCTGGCGGGTCCTCGCCGCCGCGTGGCTCGATGCGCTCCCTCAGCAGGTGCGCACGGTGCTGAGCGGGCGCACCCGCTCCACCTGGGGCTCGGCGCTCCACGATTACGCTCAGTGGCTGTACCCGGCGGGCGGCGACTGGATCCGAGGCCAGGTCGCCCGCGTCACCGACCAGGCGACCATGCTCGGGATCACCAGCGGCCCCACCCCGAACACACAGGTGCCGAGTACGGCCGGGCGGATTCTTCTCGAAACGGATGCAGCGACAGCGGCGACGGCGATGGCCGCCCACTTCCCCGCCCACGTCAGCAAGGTGTACCTGCAGCACGACCTCACTGTCATCGCGCCCGGTCCCCTCGAGCCTGAACTCGACCTCCGGCTGCGGTCGTTCGCCGACCTCGAGGGACGCGCCCAGGCGTTCAGCTACCGGCTGTCGGCGGAGAGCGTCAATCGGGCCCTGTCCGCAGGCGAGACGGCGGCAGGGATGCTGGACTTCCTCTCCTCGCTCTCGCTGACGGGCATCCCGCAACCCGTCGACTACCTCATCTCGCAGGCGGCATCCCGGTTCGGCGTGATTCGGGTCGGCGCGATTCGGGACGGGCATCCGGATGCCGCCTCCTCAGACTCGAAAAGCTACGTCCGTTCCGATGACAGCGCCATGCTGGGGCTTCTCGACGTCGACCAGGCACTCAACTCGCTCGGGCTTCGCCGGTCGGCGTCGAACAGGCTGGTCAGCCGATTCGACTTCGAGGTCGTGTTCTGGGCGATCAGCGACGCTCGCTACCCGGTCGCCGCCGAGACGGCATCCGGGGAGCTGATCAGCCTGCGTCGCCGTCGCGTCGCTCCGCCGGTCGATTCTCCGCCGCCCCTCCCCGACCACGGCACGCTGATCAGCCGGCTCCGCCAGGTCGAGGCCGACACGTCCGGCAGCACGGACCTGGCCTGGATCACACGCCAGCTCGACGCCGCCATCCGCGCGAAACAGACGGTCACCGTCACCGTCGAGGTGCCACGTTCCGGGCCCATCGACTTCACCCTCGAGCCGACCGGGGTGTCCGGTGGCAGGCTCAGGGGCAGAGACAAGAAAGCCGACATCGAGCGGACCCTTCCGCTGTCGAGCATCATCGCGCTGAAGTAACCTCCCGCGTGGGCACGCCGGAACGCCGCACGCACTCGCTGCCTAGCTTCGGTCGCGCACGTAACGCAACAGCAGTGTCGCCTCCGAGCTGAGCACGTGAGCGAGCGCCATCGGGCGCTGGATGCCGGTCGGCTGCCCGCCGACGATCCTGCCGGCACCGGGTCCTTCCAGGACGGGGCTGATCGTGAGGCAGACCTCGTCGACAGCATCCGCCCTGAGGAAATCGGCGAAGAGGTGAGGCCCGCCCTCGGAGTGCACCTGGGCGAGTCCGCGGTCGGCGAGGAGCGACCGCATCCGCCCGGGATCGACGTGGTCGTCGCCGGCAATGAGCACATCCGCGACACCCGCGAGTGCCTTTCGCCGCTCCTCGGGCGCGGATCCGACGGTGACGACGATCGGACGCACCGGGGCGTCGGCGAACAGCGGATGAAAGGGGTCGAGGTTCAGCCTCGCTGACACGATCGCGAAGACCGGATGGGCGGGCAACCCGTGCGCCTGGCGCCAACGGACGGCCGCATCATCCAGGCGCATCGGTCCGTACCCTTCGGCCCGCACGGTGCCCGCGCCCACGAGAACCACGTCGCATAACCGCCTAAGCAGATCGAAGACCCGCTTGTCGGCCGGGGTGCCCAGGCCGCCGGACAGGCCGTCGTGGGTCCCGGCGCCGTCGACGCTCGAAACGAAATTCACTCGCAGCCACCCGACCGTGCGGTCGTCGACGGCGTAGAGGTCGGTGATCTCGTCATCGCTGAGAGAAGCCCCGGTTCCCAGGAGCGAAACGCCGGGTTCAGTCATTGGATTCCCCCATGTTGTGGCGCAGGTACGCGGGCTGCCTCAGCCCGAGGATGGCCTCCGTCATCCGCGCGGCTTCGACCGCCGGTGCGACGTTGTGCATCCGGAGAATCCGTGCGCCGTTCACGATGGCGACGACGGCGGCGGCCAGTGACCCGTACACGCGGTCGCCGCGTCCACGGTCGAGCGTCTCACCGATGAAATCCTTGTTCGACACCGCGGCGAGCGCCGGATAGCCAAGGCCGGCGATCTCGCCGAACCGTCGCGTCAGTTCCAGAGAGTGGAGCGTGTTCTTGTTCAGGTCATGCCCCGGGTCGAGAAGGATCCGGTCGGCCGGTATCCCGGCATCGATCGCAGCGTCGGCGCGTCCGGTGAGAAACGCAGCCACCTCAGCGACAACGTCTGCATATTGCGGACGGGCGAAGGCTGTGCGCGGCCTGGCGAGGCTGTGGGTGATCACGACGCCGGCGGCACTGTCGGCGATCACGTCGATCATGCGAGGGTTCCGGAGCCCGGTGGTGTCGTTGATCAGGTCGGCTCCGGCATCGATGCTCGCACGGGCGACCTGCGGCTGGAAGGTGTCCACTGAGAGGACGACGTCGGAGGCCGCGCGCACCGCCGCGAGCACCGGAACGACCCGGTCGATCTCGGACTGGACCGAGATCTCAGGCCCCGGGGCGAACGGCGCTCCCCCGATGTCGACCATGTCCGCGCCGTCGGCCACGGCGGCGAGCGCTGCGGCGACGGCCGCGTCAAAGCCGAACGTGCTGCCGCGGTCGTAGAACGAATCCGGTGTCCTGTTGACGATGGCCATCACCGCGACCTGCCGGGAGAAGTCGAACGTGCGGGCTCCGATCGTCCGCACCCCGGCGAGCGCCGGCATCCCGTGCTCGCCCTCGGGTCCTGGGTTCGTCATGAGTCCATCGTGCCGTACGCACATCCCGCGGCGCACCTCGCGGCATCCCAGGGTGCCCGACCACACCGGTATCATTCAGGAATAACCCAGCCAACACGCAGATACTGGTGGGATGACTGGACCACGCATCCTCATCGTCGATGACGAACCGAACATCCGCGACCTCCTCACCACAAGTCTCCGCTTCGCCGGTTTCGCCGTGCGCGCCGTCGGAAACGGCGCCCAGGCCATTTCAGCCGTCCTTGAAGAAGAGCCTGACCTCATCATTCTCGACGTCATGCTGCCCGACATGAACGGTTTCGGCGTGACCAAACGACTGCGCTCCGCCGGCTACACCGCGCCCATTCTGTTCCTCACCGCCAAGGACGACACCGAGGACAAGATCATGGGGCTGACCGTCGGAGGCGACGACTACGTCACGAAACCGTTCAGCCTCGACGAAATCGTGGCCCGCATCAAGGCAATCCTCAGACGCACAATGCATGCTGATGAGGATGCCGTCATCCGCACAGGCGAACTCACCATGGATCAGGACACCCATGAGGTTCTCGTCGGTGAGACGCCCATTGAGTTGAGCCCGACCGAGTTCAAGCTTCTGCGTTACCTCATGCTCAACCCCAACCGGGTGCTGAGCAAGGCGCAGATTCTCGACCATGTCTGGGAGTACGACTTCAATGGCGACGCCGGCATCGTCGAGAGCTACATTTCCTACCTGCGCCGCAAGCTGGACCAGTTCTCGACTGAACCGCTCATCCAGACCAAGCGCGGATTCGGCTACATGCTGAAGACGGCGAAGGCGTAGACCGAATACAGGTACATGCACGATCCAGTAGCCGAGTGGTGGAACGCGATTTCACTGCGCACGAAGATCACCGGCGTCACCGTGCTGGTCCTCACCTTCGGCCTGCTCATCGCGGGCGTCGGCACCGTCGTGATGCTGCGCCCGGCGCTCGTCGACAAGGTCGACACCGACCTGATCTCCGCGGCGCAGTCACCGGTGCCTCCCGGCTTCCTCGACCTGGATGACGCCGAGGCCGACAACGCCGGCGACATGGTCAAGGACGCGATGTCGTCGGACTACTTCACCGCAATCTATGACGCCGACGGTCGCTTGCGCGCGGCCACCTGGCAGGATCGGCCCGAGAACACGCTGCCTGACATCAGCCGGACGTTCGAGCTGTCTGAGGCCGTCAAACACGACGGCGTCTTCGAGTTGCGGAGCCTGGACCGGAAGACGTCGTACCACGCCGTCGTGGTTCCGTACCAGTGGGATCACCAGGGCAACATCGGTGTCGTCCTCGTCGCCATCTCGATGCGCGAGACCGAAACGATCATCGCGACCTACCTGACCATCTTCTTCGGGCTGGGCCTCGGCGTCATCATCATCGGCGCCCTGCTCACCCGGCTCCTCGTCACCAGCACGTTCCATCCGCTGCGCGAGGTCGAGCACACCGCCGCGGCGATCGCCGACGGCGACTTCAGCCAGCGACTTGCGGTGGCAACGCCGAACACCGAAGTCGGCCGGCTCAACCGGTCGCTCAACACCATGCTCGCCCGCATCGACCAGGCCTTCGCCGACCGTGCCCGGACGATCGAGCAGATGCGCCGCTTCGTCGGTGACGCCAGCCATGAGTTGCGAACGCCGCTGGTGACCGTGCGCGGTTACGCCGAGCTCTATCGGATGGGCGCGCTCCAGAACGACGAAGACCTGGCCCAGGCGATGTCGCGAATCGAGAAGGAGGCCATACGGATGGGCGGCCTCGTCGAAGACCTGCTGGAACTGGCGCGACTCGACGAGACCCGGCCGATGGTGCACACCCCTGTCGACCTCTCCCCCATCGCCCGCGACGCGGCGCTGGACGCCAACGCGTCGTCACCCCGCCGCACGGTGACCGTTGTCGTCGACAGGCCGCCCGCCTCCGAGGCGACGCCGACTCCCGCTCGGGCCGAGCCTGCCGCTCCCCCGGCCCCGATCACCCGCATGCCGCGGCCGGAAGAGGAATCCACCCCCACCCGGCCTATCGCGTTCGCCGGCGCCACCCTGGCCCGGCTCCGGCAGCGGCGTCCCCGCAAAACAGCCGAAACGGATGTCGGCGTGACGATCGAGTCAAGGCTCACGGTCTCGACGCAGCCCACTCCTGAAGTCCCCGCCATCGTGCTCGGCGAGGAGAACAAACTGCGCCAGGTGGTGACCAACCTGGTCGGCAACGCATTGCGGTTCACCCCGGAGGACAGCCCCCTCGAGATCGGGGTGTCAGCCAACCCGTTCACCCGCACCGCGACGATCGCGGTCATCGACCACGGCGACGGCGTCCCGCCACAGATCCGCGAGAAGATCTTCCAGCGCTTCTGGCGTGCCGACAGCTCTCGCACCCGCGAGACGGGAGGTTCCGGTCTCGGGCTCTCGATCGTGTCGTCCATCGTCGCCGCACACGACGGCACCGTGTCTGTGACAGAGACGCCGGGCGGCGGGGCCACCTTCCGGGTGCAGTTCCCACTCGCGGAGCCTGCTGCCGCCCCTGCCGGCTGACGATACCGACCTCCTCTCGCTGCACGCGAGTGAGACCCTCCCCAGCGGGAGTAACGGCGCCGCTTCTCCACCGGTTTCCGGCCCGATCGGAACCCAGCCGCGACCACGCCTACCGTCGAAGAGACGGATGCCGCATCGACGCATCCACATCCAGAGGAGGACGGGCATGACCAGGTACCAGGTGGACAGCGACATCGTGATGGGGACGACGGCATCCGTCCGTTCCCGCATCGAGACGATCCAGGCTGAGGTGGATGCCATGATGCAGCAGCTGACCCAGCTCCAGTCGACGTGGACCGGTGAGGCCTCGAACGCCTTCCAGGGCGTCGTGACCGACTGGCGGGGTACCCAGCGCCGGGTGGAGGACAGCGCGGTTCACATCAATACGGCGCTGGCGAGGGCAGGAACCCAGTACCAGGAGATCGAGCGGTCGAACGCCGCCCTGTTCCGGACGTGATCCGGGTCCCGACCCAATGTGGACCCGGCTGGAGGAACGACAGCGGGGCGCCTCCCGAAGGAGACGCCCCGCTGGTCGTGCGAAGACGGACTTAGAAGTCCATGCCACCGGTCGGGTCGCCGGCCGGAGCCGAGTTCTTCTCCGGCTTGTCGGCGACGACGGCCTCGGTGGTGAGGAACAGTCCCGCGATCGACGATGCGTTGAGGAGCGCTGAACGGGTGACCTTCACCGGGTCGTTGATGCCGGCGGCCAGCATGTCGACGTACTCGCCGGTCGCGGCGTTGAGGCCGTGTCCGACGGGCAGGTTGCGGACCTTGTCGGCCACAACGCCCGGCTCGAGGCCGGCGTTGAGGGCGATCTGCTTGAGCGGAGCGTCGATAGCGACCTTGACGATGTTCGCCCCGGTTGCCTCGTCGCCCGTCAGGTTCAGCTTCTCGAACGCGGTCTTGCCTGCCTGGATCAGCGCAACGCCACCACCGGCGACGATGCCCTCTTCAACGGCAGCCTTCGCGTTGCGGACGGCGTCCTCGATGCGGTGCTTGCGCTCCTTGAGCTCGACCTCGGTCGCGGCTCCGGCCTTGATGACTGCAACGCCACCGGCCAGCTTGGCCAGGCGCTCCTGCAGCTTCTCGCGGTCGTAGTCGCTGTCGGTGTTCTCGATCTCCTTGCGGATCTGGGCGACGCGGCCCGCGATCTGCTCGACGTCGCCGGCACCCTCGACGATGGTGGTCTCGTCCTTGGTGATGACGACCTTGCGTGCACGGCCGAGAAGGTCAAGGGTGACGTTCTCGAGCTTGAGGCCGACCTCTTCCGAGATGACCTGTCCACCGGTGAGGATCGCGATGTCCTGCAGCTGGGCCTTGCGGCGGTCGCCGAAGCCGGGAGCCTTGACGGCGACCGACTTGAAGATCCCGCGGATCTTGTTCACGACCAGGGTCGCGAGGGCTTCGCCGTCGACATCCTCGGCGATGATGAGGAGCTGCTTGCCCGACTGGATGACCTGGTCAACGATCGGGAGCAGGTCCTTGATGTTGGAGATCTTGGAGTTCGCGATGAGGACGTAGGGGTCCTCGAACACGGCTTCCTGGCGGTCGGGGTCGGTGACGAAGTACGCCGACAGGAATCCCTTGTCGAAGCGCATTCCCTCGGTCAGCTCGAGCTCGGTGCCGAACGTGTTCGACTCCTCGACGGTGACGACGCCTTCCTTGCCGACCTTGTCGATGGCTTCGGCGATGATCGCGCCGATTTCGGTGTCACCGGCCGAGATGGAGGCGGTTGCCGCGATCTCTTCCTTGGTCTCGACCTCTTTCGCGTTGGCGATGAGCTCTTCGATGACGGCAGCAGTTGCCTTCTCGATGCCCCGCTTGAGCGAGATCGGGTCGGCGCCGGCAGCGACGTTGCGCAGGCCTTCGCGAACGAGTGCCTGGGCCAGGACGGTTGCGGTGGTGGTTCCGTCGCCTGCGACGTCGTCGGTCTTCTTGGCGACCTCCTTGACGAGCTCCGCACCGATCTTCTCGTACGGGTCGTCGAGCTCGATCTCCTTGGCGATGGACACACCATCGTTGGTGATCGTGGGGGCGCCCCACTTCTTCTCAAGGACAACGTTGCGACCGCGGGGGCCGAGCGTTACCTTGACGGTGTCGGCCAGAATGTTCAGACCGCGTTCGAGGCCGCGGCGGGCTTCCTCGTCAAAAGCAATGATTTTTGCCATGTGGTTTTTCGTCCCTCCCGGACGTGATGAACGTAGTTAGCACTCTACGAATGCGAGTGCTAACACGATTCTGGCACTCTCCACCTGTGAGTGCAAGCTCGCCGGGGTGAGGGTGGGCCCTGCCGGGGCCCGGCAACGCAGCAACGCCGCCCACGCATGGTGGACGGCGTCGCGGCGGTTGACGCTGAGATCAGACGGGACGCACGGCCTCCGCCTGCGGTCCCTTCGCACCCGTGCCGATCTCGAAGCTCACGTGCTGGCCTTCTTCGAGCGACCGGTATCCGCTCGATTCGATGGCGGAGTAGTGGACGAACACGTCCTGCCCATCGCCATCGACGGTGATGAAACCGTAGCCCTTTTCAGCGTTGAACCATTTCACGGTTCCGTTCATCCTGTGTTACTCCCATTGCTGTGTTCATTCCGTGCAGGCAGGCGCCAGCCCGGGTCTGCCGCACCGAGGCCCGGCGATCGTGCCGACCGCTGCCGCCTGCGGCTGGGGTGGTACACGACGATGACCAGTTCCAGATACTAGCGAGGCGAACTCGTGCGCCAACAGGGGTTTGGCGCGGGAAGTTCGGATATTTTCACCGTCTCAACATCGTCGAAACGCGACGGAAACAGCGGGCGAGCGAAATGCTACTGGGCGGCGTAGTCGGCGCCAAGCACGACGGTGAGTTGCAGGACCGGGTCCTCGCCCTCGCCGGCGGGAATCTGGAACTGCGTCGACATCTGGATGCTTCCCAGCCCGAGCGCTTCGGCCAGCCCACGGGCAGCGCCCTCCTGGGAAGGATCCTCGTAATACACCGTCGTCGTTTCGACATCGGAGGCCGACGCGTTGCCCGGGGTGATGCTCTGCGTCCACCCTGCTGCGTTAAGGTCTTCGATGGCTTCGGTGGCGAGCCCCTTCGTCGCGGTGCCGTTGAGAACAGTGACCATGGAGTCCGGGTCGATCGTGGCGACGGCCGCCGGGGTCTCGGCGGGGACGGATTCGGTTGCGGACGGCGTCGAACTGTCGACGAAGTCGACACGGTCGCCGAGCAGGGTCAACCCCAGGATCCCTACGGCGACGAGGACAATCGTGGCAACGGCCGCCCAGAGAAACACGAACCACCCGCGGCCTGGCTTCACCGGTGCCCGGTGCGCACCGACGCGCTTCAGATCTGCGGGAACCTCGTCGAACCTGTCCTTGGCGAAGTGGTGTGCCATATCGGTGCTGTTCGGTCCTCTGTGTCGCGCGGTGTGCGGGTGGCGATCCGGTCGCCGGCGTGCAGAGGGTCAGTCCGCGTTCCGGGCACGCGCCCGTCGTGCGGCCTGCCGGGTGTCACGGAGCCTTTGCAGGCGCTTGACCAGGAGGGGATCGTGCATGAGGGCGGCGGGCGAATCGATGAGTGCGCCCAACAGTTGATAATACCGGGTGGGCGAGAAACCGAATGCGGCGCGCACGGCTTCTTCCTTCTGTCCGGCGTGCTGCCACCATCGGTTCTCGAATGCGAGGATCGCGAGGTCACGCTCCCCCAGAGGCTCCGCCTGCCGGGATGGACTGCCCTGGTTGTCGTTCATTGTTCACCACCACTGAAGAATGTCGTTTCGCTGACCTCGGCCGTGACGCAATCCTAAAGGCTGCAGCGTGTGGGAGCCGCGACACACCCGGCTTCGTGGAAGGCGCCCGGCGTGGCCCAGGTATTACGCAACCTGAATGACATCCGGGAACACGTTCCGCTTCGAAGGGGTTAGATAAGAAGCAAGGACTATCCCTGAGGAGCACAATGACGCAGCCGGTGAACAAGAGCAACGAAGAGTGGCGCGAGGAACTGACCGCCGAGCAGTACGCGGTGCTGCGCGAGGCAGCGACAGAGCGCCCGTGGACAGGAGAACTGCTCGATGAGAGCCGGTCGGGTCTGTACACCTGCGCCGCCTGCGGCGCAGAACTGTTCAAAAGCGGAACGAAGTTCGATTCCGGCTGCGGCTGGCCGAGCTTCTACGAATCCGTTCGCCCCGAGGCCGTGAAGCTGATCGAGGACAACTCACTCGGCATGGTCCGCACTGAGGTGCGATGCGCCACCTGCGACTCGCACCTCGGCCACGTCTTCGACGACGGGTTCGGTACTCCGACTGGAGACCGCTACTGCATGAACTCGCTCGCCCTGAACTTCGCCCCCGTCGACTGACGTGACGAAACTTCTCGACGCCGTCGCCGGGCGCAGATCCTGGTCGCGGGTGACGGCGGATGCCCCGACGCACGAGGAACTGCTTCCTCTCGTCGCGGCGTCCGCCCGCGTCGCCGACCACAGCGCCCTGCGGCCGTGGCGACTGATCGAGTTGCGCGGTGGGGCGCGCGAGAAGCTCGGAGCGGCCATCGCGAAGGCCGAGGGCGACAGACATCCGTCGACCAAGCCGCTGCGCGCGTCGCTCCTGATCGCCATCGTGGTCAGCGTGAAGAAGAGCTCGAAGGTTCCGGCGTGGGAGCAGGAGGCAGTCGCCTCCGGCGTTGCCCACATGCTGAGCCTGCTGCTGTCCGACGCCGGATGGGGTGTCTTCTGGCGCACCGGGTCGTACACGCGGTCGAAGCCGGTCCGCAAGATGCACAAGCTCGCCAAGAACGAGCAGTTGCTCGGCTGGCTGTACGTCGGCGGCGTGCCGCCCGACGCCCGGCCCGGCCACCGCAAGATTGTCGACGCCGAGTCGTTCATTTCCGTGTTGTAGGACGCGTCCGCGTCCTGATCGTCGCGCCCGCCGAGGATCGTCCACCACGGCATGCTGCCCTCGCGGAGGGCGCCGGCCACAGCCACGAGTCCCCGCCGTCCCCGGCGAACGACGAACAGGCATCCCACCAGGTCACCGCGGGACTCCCGCTCCGTCGAGCGTCACGTCGTGACGGCTGAGGACCTGCTGAACCGCCGGCATCGTCTCTTCGAGCGGGCGGCCTCGTGGCACTGTCGCGTCGAGGTCAGCATGGAACCGGCCCATGGCACCGGTCAGGCTGAACACCAGGAACTTCGTCGACGGGGTCAGCACGGTGAAGGTGTGCGGCGCGCCTGGCGGGATGGCGATCGACGAACCAGGACCGAGGTCGAACCCCTCGTCCTCGATCTGGACGATCATCCGGCCTTCGAGCACGTAGTAGGTCTTCGCCCACCCGGTGCGGTGCAGGGGTGTGGGTTCGTCCCGGGGAGCGTCGACCTCGAAGAGCTCGTACGAATCGTCGGTGTGCGCGCTGTCGACCTTCACGGTCAGGGTGGCGTCGGGTGATCGAAGCTCCGCTCCGTCGCCCGCCTGCAGAAACTGGATTGAGTAGTTCATGGCGCCAACGCTAGGACGGCGTCCGGGACCGGTCGATCCCAGAAATCGGGGAATGACGGGGAGAAGGCACGGTGGCATACTGGCCGCATGTGGGAGGAACGAGCTGACCACGCCCGCCGCGACATCGCCGCGCTCGCGGCGTCGGGGGTGGGCCTGGGTGACCTGCACACCGAGGCGATCCGGCGAATCGACAAGGATGTGCGTGCAGAGCTGACCTGCTGGGCGACCCTCGATCCTGAGACGCTGGTGATCAGCGCAATGGCGAGCGGCGACGCACGGATCCCGGCGGACTACGAGCCCCTGCTGGCCGACGCGGAATACTCCCCCGAGGAGCCGCACACCTTCGCGACCATGGCCAGGCGCAAGGAAGCGGTGACGCGCCTGTCGGACCTGCCGCAGCGGGAGCAGATCCGAAGTGCGAGGCTGCAGAACGTGTGGCGGCCGCTCGGCGTGAACCAGGAACTCCGTGTCCTCTTCGTCTCCGACGGGGCGTGCTGGGGCGCCGCGGGCCTGGTCCGCTCGGGAGCGGACTTCACGGACCGCGAGTCGGAGTACCTGGCCAGCGTGGCTCCCGCCATCGCGTCGGCGACGCGGGTGGCGGTCCGCTCGGAGATCTCGAGCAGCACCCCTGGCGGCCGCGCGGCCATCGTCGTCCTCGACAAGCGCGGAGAGGTGCGTTCCGCCACAGCGGAGGCATTGCAGTGGCGCGAGCGCCTTGACGACGTCGAGGGCGGGAGGTTCCGCGTGTTCATGCGTGTGATGACGCGGGGAGCGCTCGGAACCGCATCCGGAAGTTTCCGTGCGCGTGTCCGCGACGGACGCGGACAGTGGGCGCTCATGCGGGCGAGCACACTCGTCGGTCCGGACGACGACGATCAGGTCGCCGTCTCCATCGAACCCGCGCTCGGGGAGCAACTCCTCGGCCTGCTTCTCGCCGCGTATGGCCTGTCACCGCGGGAGCGGGAGGTGTGCCGGGAGGTGATCGCGGGATACCCGACGTCGCTCATCGCCGCTCACCTGTTCGTCAGCGCGAACACCGTGCAGGATCACCTGAAGTCGGTGTTCGCGAAGGTCGGCGTCCGGAGCCGCGGAGAACTGGTGGCCAGGCTGGAGCCGCAGCCCATCACAGCCTGAGAGAGCCGCCTGTCGGATTCGAACCGACGACCTGCGCATTACAAGTGCGCTGCTCTGGCCAACTGAGCTAAGGCGGCGTGTGCTCGTCAATCATAACGAACCCCTGGTGTTCATCCGGCCATGACATCCTTGGAGGACCGCCCACCACAAGGAACCCGCATGCCCGAGCAGTCCACCGCACCGTCCGTCACCGAAAGCACGGGTCGGGGGGTGCTGGAGCTCGCCATTCGCTGCGGAGAGGTCATCTTCGCGTCAGGCGCCAGTGCCGAGGATGCAACGGCGACGATGCTCGCCGTGGCGCGAGCGTACGGCCTGAAGGGCTGCGAAGCGGATGTCACGCACACCGTCATCACGCTGACCTGGGACGACCCGGCTTCCGGCGACACCGTCACCCGGTCGAGGAATGTCAAGTACCGGACGATCGACTACACCCGGCTGACGAACACGTCGACGCTGATCGGTGAGCTCCTCCACGACCCTGTGCCCCTCGCCGATGCCCGTGCCCGGGTGAACAGCATCATCACCGCCGGGCACATCCACCCCTGGCCGGTGCGCCGGGTCGGCTGGAGCCTGGTCGGGGCGGGGGCCGCGTTCCTGCTCGGAGGGGGCCTGCTCGTCGTCGTGGCCGCATTCGCAGCGACCTTCTTCGTCGACCTGCTCACCGGCAGGCTCGCGAGAACGAGGATCTCGGTGTTCTATCAGACCCTGGCCGGCGGTGCCGTCGGGCCGCTCGTGGCCGCAGTCGTCCACTTCCTCGACCCCCAAGCGGACTCATCCCTCGTCGTCGTCGCCACGATCATCATGCTCCTGGCGGGCGTCACATCCTTTGGTGCCGTGCAGGACGTCCTCTCCGGGTTCTACGTCACGGGCACAGCGCGCGTGCTCGAGGCGCTCCTGATCACGGGCGGACTGGTTGCCGGCGTGGCCGGCACGACCATGTTGCTTGCCCGGTTCGGCCTGGTGCTGAACATCGCGCCGTACACGGCGCCGACGCTTTCCGACCTTCCGCTCCTGCTGCTGGCAGCGGTGGTCATCATCCTCGGCTTCGCCCTCGCCGTCGAGCTTCCACCGAGGGCGATCTGGGCTGTCAGCGTGCTCGGAATTGTGGGTTACCTCGTCTACACGGCGGGCCTGGCCGCGAGCTTCGGCGGCGGCTGGTCCGCCGGCTCGGCCGCGTTCGTCGTCGGCGTCCTCTCCGCCGTCGCATCGCGCGTCGTGCGCACTCCCCCGCTTCCGCTCGTCGTCTCAGCGCTCGTGCCGCTCGTGCCCGGCCTCATCCTCTTCCGCGGCCTGCTCGAGCTGAGTGCGGGATCGATCGACGGGCTGCTCAGCATGCTGGAGGCGGCATCCGTCGCCGTCGCTCTCGCTGCGGGGGCGCTGCTCGGGCAATACCTGGTCCAGAACGCGCTCGGCCCCGCGCGGCGGATTCAGCGTCGCTTCGTCGGACCGCTCATGGGCGTGCAGGTACGACTCGGCCGCAAGCGGGACGAGAAGATCTAGCTGCTACGGGGCGGGAGCCGTCGGAGTCGGAGTGGGAGTGGGATTCGACTCCGCGTAGGTCTCGCTTGCAACCGAGAGCACGAAGGCCTGGAATTCCTTCTCGTCGGTGATCGACCCGGTGTACTGCTTGTCATTGACGAGGACGGTGGGCGTCGCCTTGACCTTGTCGAGCGAAGAGTGTGGCACCTTCTCGGTCGTCGCCCGGTCGGTGGCCGACTGAACCCACGTCTTGTAGCGGGCGTCGTCGATGCAGGACTCGATGTTCTTCTGGGCCGAACCGGCGGACCCGGCGGCCTTTGCGACGAGCTTCTTCAGCTCGTCGTCGGAATGACCTTCGGTGCCCTCTTCGGGCTGGTTCTCAAACATCAGCGTGTTGAAGGCGAAGAACTCGTCAGGCGAGTAGTTGGCCACGCACGCCGCGGCGTTGGCCGCCCGCAGGGAGTATTGCGATCCGGCCGAACGCCCGGTCAGGATGGCGATGGGGTGGTACTCGACGGTCGCCGTGCCGTTCTCGGCCCAGGTCGCGAGCTGCTCAGCGTTCGCTTCCTCGAACTGACCGCACACCGGGCAGAGGTAGTCGACGTAGATCCGGATGTTGGGCACGTTCGGGTCGACACCGGTCGCGACGGGTGATGCGCCTGCCGCGAGTGCAGGGGTCTGGACCGCTTTCAGTTCCGCTCCGACGACGATGCCGTCACTGGCCATGTTCGTGGGCCCGGGTGCGGGAGGACGGATGGCGCTGGTGAGGATGAAGGCGACTCCGGCGATGACGGCGAGGACGACGACGACGATGCCGCCCTGCAGGAAGAAGCGGTTGCGCTTCTCCTGTTTGCGCTGCGCGTTCCGGAGCTCCTTCGCTTTCTCACGTGTCGCTTGACGACGCTGGTTCTTCGTAGGAAGAACGTCTGGTGCGTCGTTATCCATGAATCCTCGATTCGGTAAGTAGGCAGTCGGTCTCAGCTCGCTGCCGAACTCAACACCCACCGATCGTAGTTGCGCTGTCTGGGAAATGCCCAAACGGATGCTGGAGGCGGCATGAGCCTCGACGCGCACAACGCCGCGCATCGTGGCTCACTTTCTGCCATACTGAGGTCTCGTGATCGTGCACCTGCACGTTCACGCGCATGCAACGCAGCACGCAATGCATGAATCCATTCACTCGGATCGTCCGGCACGTACCTGCCGGTGAAGGAGCAAAACATGTCATCCGTAACGTTCGACAACGCCACCCGCCTGTACCCAGGAGGTACACGCGCCGCCGTTGACAAGCTGAACCTCGAGGTCGCCGATGGCGAATTCCTCGTGCTGGTCGGCCCGTCCGGTTGTGGCAAGTCCACCTCACTGCGCATGCTCGCCGGCCTTGAAGAGGTCAACGACGGCCGCATCCTCATCGGTGACCGCGATGTCACCGACGTGCCGCCGAAAGACCGCGACATCGCCATGGTCTTCCAGAACTACGCGCTGTACCCGCACATGACGGTCGCCGAGAACATGGGCTTCGCCCTGAAGATCGCCGGCGTCAACAAGGACGAGCGCGCCTCCCGCGTGCTCGAAGCGGCTAAGCTGCTCGACCTGGAGGAGTACCTGACCCGCAAGCCGAAGGCCCTCTCCGGTGGACAGCGTCAGCGCGTCGCCATGGGTCGCGCCATCGTCCGTCAGCCTCAGGTCTTCCTCATGGACGAGCCGCTGTCGAACCTCGACGCCAAACTCCGTGTGCAGACCCGCACCCAGATCGCGTCGCTCCAGCGTCGCCTCGGGGTCACCACGGTCTACGTCACGCACGACCAGACCGAGGCGCTCACCATGGGTGACCGGATCGCCGTGCTGAAGGACGGCATCCTGCAGCAGGTCGGAACTCCCCGCGACCTGTACGAGAAGCCGCAGAACGTCTTCGTCGCCGGCTTCATCGGCTCCCCCGCGATGAACCTGCTCACGGCAGACCTCGCCGACGGCGGCATCCAGTTCGGCGCCCGCGTCGTTCCGGTGGACCGTGACATCATCGGCGAAGCCACCGCGAAGCAGGTCACCGTCGGCGTCCGCCCCGAGGACATCCAGGTGTCGACGGAGCCGGGCAACGGCCTCGAGGTCCAGGTCGACCTCGTCGAGGAACTCGGCGCAGACGGCTACCTCTACGGACACGCAGATGTCAACGGCAAGCGCACCGACCTGGTCGCGCGCGTCGACGGACGCTTGCACGCCCACGCCGGCGAGAAGGTCTTCCTCATCCCGACGCCGCGCCACGTGCACGTCTTCGATGTCGAGTCGGGACTCCGTCTCGGCAACAAGGCAGTCGTTCCGGACTAAACAGAATCTGCGCCGGCTGGTGGGGAGTTCCCCGCCAGCCGGCGCTACTGTTTAAGCAACTATGAGCGCATCACTCAACATCACCGCGGCCACCGTCGATCCCGCACTTCTCGATCTTCCCTGGGACCTTCCTCTGGAAGACTGGCCGAGTGAGACAATCGCGTCGCTGCCCAAGGGCATCTCGCGACACCTGGTCCGGTTCGCGAACCTGTCCGGCTACGTCGTCGCCGTCAAGGAGACGACCGCTGAGATGGCCCGCGGCGAGTACGACATGCTGCGGACCCTGCAGCGCATGGACATCCCCTGCGTCGACCCGGTCGCGGTCATCACCGGTCGCTCAGACGAGTCCGACGATCCGCTGCCCAGCGTCCTCGTCACGCGGCACCTGAAGTTTTCACTCCCCTACCGGGCGCTGTTCTCCCAGCAGCTGCGACCGGACACCGCCGGGCGTCTCGTCGACGCCCTCGCCGTGCTTCTCGTCCGGCTCCACATCGCGGGCTTCTTCTGGGGCGACGTATCGCTCTCGAATACCCTCTTCCGCCGGGACGCCGGCGCCTTCGCCGCTTACCTCGTCGACGCCGAGACCGGCAAGCTCTATCAGGGCGGCCTGTCGAACGGCCAGCGCGAGAACGATCTCGAGATCGCCAGGGTCAACATCGCCGGCGAGCTGATGGACCTCGAGGCCGGCGGCCGGGTCGACGACGAACTCGATCCTATTCAACTGTCCGACGGCATCGTGGCGGCCTACCGGTCGCTGTGGACCGAACTCACCGGCTCCGAAATCTTCTCCTCGAGCGAACGCTGGAGGATCAACGAGCGGGTCGACCGCCTGAACGCTCTTGGTTTCGACATCGAGGAACTTGCCATCAAGACCGACGAGACCGGGTCCCGCGTCAAGATCCAGCCGAAGGTGGTCGACGCGGGCCACCACCAGCGGCGGCTGTTGCGTCTCACCGGACTGGATACCGGCGAGAACCAGGCACGACGGCTGCTCAACGACCTCGACTCCTACGGCGCGACGTTCGCGAAGGCCAACATGGATGAAGAGATGATGGCGCACGAGTGGCTTCGCCGGGTTTTCGAGCCCGTCGTGAAGTCGATCCCCCGCGACCTCAAGGGAAAACTCGAGCCGGCCGAGGTGTTCCACCAGCTGCTCGAGCACCGGTGGTTCCTGTCGCAGAGCGAGGGACGCGACATCCCTCTGTCTGAGGCGCTGACGAAGTACATCAACGACATCCTCCGCCACCGCCGTGACGAGGCCACCGTGATCGCGCCCCTGACGGGTTCCGTCGGCGTGCCGACCGAGGTGCTCGACACCCAGCCGGTGAACTGGCGCGACCGGGTCTGAGACCCGGCGCGACACGGTCGAGTCACCGAGTTGCCGCACTGTGTCGTGCGGCGCCCGAGTTGCCGCACTGTGTCGTACCTGGGCTCCAGGAGCAGCACATCCCGGTGAATCGAGCAACGAAAAGGCGCGACCGGGTCTGAGACCCGGTCGCGCCATCCGCGTTCCGCTCGCGGTTACTTCTTCTTCAGCGCCTTCTGGGCTGAGCGCAGCTTCGAGATCTCGTAGAGCGTCACGGATGCCGCGATACCCGCGTTCAGCGATTCGGTGGCCGACGAGATCGGGATCGAGACGATCGCGTCGCAGGTCTCGGTGACGAGTCGGGACAGTCCCTTGCCCTCGCTTCCGACGACGATGACGACGGGGCGGTCCGCGAGTTCCAGGCCGGGGAGGTCAATGGTTCCGCCGCCGTCGAGGCCGATGACGAAAACGCCTGCGGCTTTGAACGCCTTGAGGGTCTGGGTCAGGTTCGGTGCCATGGCGACGGGGGTGCGTGCTGCGGCGCCCGCGCTCGTCTTCCAGGCTGATGCCGTCAGCCCGACCGAGCGACGCTGGGGCACGATGACTCCCTGCCCGCCGAACGCCGCCGTTGAGCGGATGATCGCACCGAGGTTCCTCGGGTCGGTGATGCCGTCGAGGGCGACGAAGAGCGGCTTCTGGCCACGGGAGATCACCGTCTCGAGCAGGTCGTTGGGGTGCGCGTACTCATACGGCGGCACCTTGAGGGCAAGTCCCTGGTGGACAGAGTCGAAGCCGGCGAGGCGATCGAGTTCCGGCCGCATGACCTCGAGGATCGGCAGACCTCGTGCGGTGGCCAGCGCGAGTACTTCCTTCACCCGGTCGTCGAACTCGATGCGGGTGGCCATGTACAGCGCCGACGCGGGGATCTTGGCGCGGAGCGCCTCGAGGACCGAGTTACGACCGGTGACGATCTCGCTGTCATCGGCCTGCTTCTGCTTGGGCTTGCGGCCGGCGACGGGCGCCGTGCTCGGGCGGGCGCCCGACTTGGCCTGCGCCTGGTTGAGTCGGTCCTTGGCGATCTTGCGCTTGCCTGCGGCGTGGTAGGTACGGTCTTCGGCTTTGGGGGTGGGACCCTTGCCTTCGAGCGAACGTCGGCCGAGGCCGCCTGTGCCCTTCGCCGGACCCTTTTTCGTCTTTCGAACCGCCCCTGGGCGGCCTGGCTTACTGGCCATCAATACTCCAATGTGCACCCGTTGAGGTGTCTTCAATCGTGATCCCCGCGGTGGTGAGAACGTCGCGGATTCTGTCGGCGGCCGCGAAGTCGCGTGCTGCCCTGGCTTTCTGGCGTTCGTCGAGAAGCTGGTCGACGAGGGTGTCGAGAACACCGGATGCTGCCTTGTCCTGGCCGCGGGACCATTCGGCCGAGAACGGGTTGATTCCGAGAACCTCGGCCATAGCCATCACCTGCCCTTGCGCGGCGGCGGCCAAAGCCAGGTCTTCCCCGTCGATGCTCGCGTTGCCTTGCCTTATTGTGTCATGCAAAACGGCGAGAGCCTGCGGAATGGAAAGATCGTCGTCCATCGCCGCGGCGAAGGCATCCGGGATCTGCTCCGTGCCGGTGCCGGCGAACCGGGTGCCGGTGAGCCTGCGGGCAACCCGTTCGAGAAAGCTTTCGATCCGGTCGAGTGCTGCTTCCGCTTCAGCCAGCGCCCCGTCGTGGTAGTCGATGGTTGACCGGTAAT
Source organism: Mycetocola sp. 2940 (assembly GCF_040548835.1). NCBI lineage: Bacteria > Bacillati > Actinomycetota > Actinomycetes > Micrococcales > Microbacteriaceae > Mycetocola > Mycetocola sp. 2940. The sequence goes on along the minus strand of NZ_JBEPSK010000006.1, from coordinate 3,450 downwards.
GGGCCTGTCCGAGGTAATAGCGCACCACAATCGGTCGCGCCGCTCCGAGCAGATCGGCGGCGTACACCGAATTGCCGAGCGACTTCGACATCTTCTGGCCATTCACGTTCACCAGGCCGTTGTGCACCCAGTACCCGGCGAAAGCGTCCCCGGCAGCGGTGGACTGGGCGAGTTCGTTCTCGTGGTGCGGAAACCGCAGGTCGAGGCCGCCGCCGTGGATGTCGAACGCCGCCCCGAGGTAGCGGCTGGCCATCGCCGAGCATTCGATGTGCCAGCCCGGCCGCCCGTCGCCCCAGGGGCTCGGCCACGTGGCCGAGTCGGGCTCGCCGTCCTTGTGGCCCTTCCACAGCGCGAAGTCGCGAGGATCCCGCTTGCCGCGCGGGTCGGCATCCGTCGCGGCATCCATGCTGTCGATGTTCTGGCGCGTCAGGGCGCCGTATTGGGGCCAACTGCGGACGTCGAAGTAGACGTCGCCGGAACCGTCCTCGGCGGCGTAGGCGTGAGAATTGCCGATCAGCCGTTCAATGATGGCGTGCATCTGCTGGATGCTGGCCGTCGCCCGCGGCTCGTAAGTGGGAGGGAGGATGCCGAGTGCGCGATACCCGTCCGTGAACTCCAACTCGGTGCGGTAGGCGAGGGCCCACCACTCCTCGTTCTCGGTGGCATTGACGAGAACCTTGTCGTCGATGTCGGTGACATTGCGAACAAGGGTGACGTCGAACCCCTTGTAGTTGAGCCAGCGGCGCATCTGGTCGTAGACCAGCGCGGAGCGCAGGTGACCGATGTGCGGCGATGACTGCACGGTGGGTCCGCAGACATACATCCCCACCCGTCCTGGGACGAGAGGAGTGAAGTCACGGAGGGCCTGTGCCCGGGAGTCATAGAGTCGCATTGCCACCCGTCAAGAGTACTGGCGTGACACCGTCGCCGTCGCGATGGCGCAGACACCCTCGCCTCTGCCCGCAAACCCGAGTCCGTCGGTGGTCGTCGCCGAGACGCTGACCGGGGCGCCGAGCAGCCCACTGAGGAGTGCCTCCGCCTCCACCCGGCGAGGCGAGAACCGGGGACTGTTGCCGATGAGCTGGACGGCCACGTTACCGATGACGAAGCCCTCTTCTTCGAGCCGTAACCGCGTGGCGGCCAGGAACACGTCGCCGTGCGCCCCGGCGAACCGCGGGTCGCTCGTGCCGAACACGGTGCCGATGTCTCCGAGGCCGGCGGCCGACAGCAGCGCGTCGGTGATGGCGTGGGCGACCGGGTCGCCGTCGCTGTGCCCGGAGAGACCACGTTCGCCGGGCCAGTGCAGCCCGGCGAGCCAGAGCTCCGCGGCGTCGTCGAAGGCGTGGACGTCGGTGCCGATCCCGATACGGATGCCGGCGGGCGGGGTCTCCGCCGAGAGCAGCCCTTCAGCACGGCGCAGGTCCCACGGCGTGGTGATCTTGAACGAGGCCTGGTCGCCGTCGATCACCGACACGGTGTGGCCGGCCGCCGCGAACAGGGCGGCGTCGTCGGTGTGCTCGATCGACGCTTCGGCGTAGGCGTCGGCGAGTGCGGCGCGAGGGAACCCCTGCGGCGTCTGAATCGAGCGAAGCTCTGAGCGATCCAGCGTCTCGACGACGGTTTCATCGTCATCGACGCGCTTCACGGTGTCCTGGACGGCAACGCCGGGAACGATCCCTGAGCCGGTCTGGGCGACTCCGGTGACCACGGCGTCGAACACCGCGGCGGGCGTCAACGCGCGCGCGGCGTCGTGGACGAGGACGATGCGGATCGAGTCGCCGAGCACGGCGAGCCCCCGGGCGACGGACAGCTGCCGGGTGTTCCCCCCGGCGACGACGGAGATGGACGCGGCGGCGGCGCCGGCGGCGTGGGAAGTGATCTCTTCGGCCTCGGCGAGCAGATCCCCCGGCGCGACGACGACGACCTGCGCTTCGCGTTGCATGGCGAAGACAGAGGACAGCGAGCGCTCGAGAACGGTGCGCCCGGCCAGGTCGACGAATGCTTTGGGCTTGTCGGCGCCGAGGCGGGTTCCGCTGCCGGCGGCGACGACGATGACGCCGACGATGGGAGGGCGACTATTCATATGAGGAGCCTATCGATGTCAAGCACGACAAAAGCTCGACCCCCGCTGCGCGGTGATCGAGCTTGTCGAGATCAAATCAGGAAGCTAAGACTTCGTCCAACACGTTCGAAGCCTTCTCCTCGTCGGTCTTCTCCGCGAGGGCGAGTTCCGAGATGAGAATCTGGCGCGCCTTGGCCAGCATGCGCTTTTCGCCTGCCGAGAGTCCGCGGTCCTGGTCGCGGCGCCAGAGGTCGCGCACGACCTCGCTCACCTTGATGACGTCGCCGGAGGCGAGCTTCTCAAGGTTTGCCTTGTAGCGGCGTGACCAGTTAGTGGGCTCTTCGGTGAACGGCGCACGAAGCACGTCGAAAACGCGTTCAAGACCTTCTTTACCAATGACATCACGAACGCCGACCAGGTCGACATTCTCAGCGGGCACCTCGATAACGAGGTCACCTTGGGTGACGCGAAGCTTCAGATAAAGCTTCTCTTCTCCCTTGATGACCCGAGTTTTCACTTCCGCAATAGTTGCGGCTCCGTGGTGGGGGTATACGACGGTTTCGCCAACCTCAAAAAGCATGGATGTGTATCCCTTCAGCATCTACCAGAATACCACAGCGGGAATGCGCTACAGTTCGCTCAGCAGCGGGCGGCGGCGAGACGTCGCTAGGCTAAACTCAGACTCGTTCCGCACGCCGTTTCAGCGCGTGCACCCCTGTGTTCTTGGAGGACCTGTGAAGGCGCGTTTGATCGCATCCGTCGTGCTGGCGGCATCCGTCGTATTGGGCACCAGCGCGTGCAACCTCGTCGCCCCGCAGGCCACGACCAAGCATTACGACCCGAGCGACGGCGTCTCAGGTCGCGTCGGCGACATGAAGATCCGCAACGCGATGATCATCACGGGCGAAGACGGCACCGACGGCAACCTCGTGGCGTCCGTGACGAACGGCGGCGACCCCCAGTCCCTGTCGATCCAGTTCGGTGAGGGTGCCGGCGACACTGTCACGGAAGACATCCCCGTGCGTTCGACGGTGTCGTTCGGCACCGACGAGGAGGACCCGATCCTCCTGGAGGGAATCGACGCCGAGCCCGGCTCGATGGTGGAAGTGTTCTTCCAGTACGGCGACGAGACGGGCGTGGAGATCCTCGTGCCCGTGCTCGACGGCGAGCTCGGCGAGTACAGCACCCTCGTTCCCACGGAACCGGCCGAGTAGCTCGAACGACTGAGCAGACCAACGACGAAGCGCGGCGCCCCCCCCACGGCGCCCCCCCGAGTAGTAGGCCGGGAAGCCCCCCAAACGGAGCCCAACCCCCCCACCGGGGACAGCCACCCCGGCGCGGACGGGGTGGCCCCCCACCCGGCCCCCAACCCCCGGGTTTTGGCCACC